>NZ_DHXG01000091.1:19347-37027 GCF_002413585.1 Paracoccus sp. UBA5162 | reverse complement strand
CTGATCGGAGAAGGCACCGATGCCCGCTTCGTGCCCATGACCCGGGCGCATGATCCCGAAATCCGCGCCGGACTTGGCGCCGCGGCGCGCGACGAGGGTGTCGATCTGCCCGAGGGCGTCTATTGCTGGTTCTCGGGCCCCAGCTTCGAAACCCCCGCGGAAATCCGCGCCGCGCGGACGCTGGGCGCCGACGCAGTCGGCATGTCCACGGTGCCGGAAATCATCCTGGGACGGTTTCTCGGGCTGCGCTGCGCGGCGATTTCGGTCATCACCAATATGGGCGCGGGCCTGTCGGACGAGGCGATCAGCCACGAACACACCAAGGCCATGGCCCCGCAGGGCGCCGCGAAACTGGAGGCGGTGCTGCGCCGCTTCCTGCGCGATCGGCACGGATGACATTTTGCCATTCCGGTTCCGGGCGCGACGTTCTGCGCCGGCACAACGGCAGGGGTCGCGGCGGCTTTCATATCCCCGTCGCCCTGCCAGGACCACACCCTCTTTCAGAGGCGAAGACCGGCCAGGGCAGCCTCGACCGCCGCCGCCGCCGCATCCGTGTCGCGCAGATCATCCAGCGCAACGACCGCCCGTTCGCGCTGCGCATAGCGCGAACGGTGTTTCCGATAGCGCGGATCGTAATGGTCGCGCATCAGCCCCTCGGCCAGTTCCACCCAGGCACCGGCCTCTGCCAGCGCCTGCCATGTCGCGATGCGTTCGGCCGGATGCTGCCGGGACAAGGCCGCGATGATCGCCGCCAGCCGTTCGGAATCGGCGACCACATCGGCATAGTCGCGGGCCGAATAGGCTGCCCGCGCCGCGACCGGGACATCCAGCCTAATGCGGGGCGCCGCGCAGATCGCCTGCCACATCGCCTTCGGGACCGAGATCTGTCCGATCCGGCTGCTTTCGGCCTCGACCATCACAGGGCGGCCGGGATCCAGCCCCTCGATCGCGATGGCCAGACGGCTCTCGAACCATTTCTGGCTGGGCTGACCGCCCTCGATCGCCCCGAACAGGCTGCCGCGGTGGCGCGCCAGACCTTCCAGATCGATCACCTGAACGCCGCGCATGGCCAGCCGGTGCAGGATTGCCGTCTTGGCGCTGCCGGTATTGCCGTCCAGAACCACGACAGGCGCGGCGACCGGCCCGTTCTGCACGCGATCCACGACCAGCCCGCGCCACGCCTTGTAGCCGCCTTCCAGGCGCGCCACGCGCCAGCCGATCTGCGACAGGATCGTCTGAAAGCTGCCTGAACGCTGCCCGCCGCGCCAGCAATAGACCAGCGGCCGCCAGCCGCCGCCGCGATCGGACAGCGGACCCGCCAGATGCCTCGCGGCGTTGGCGGCGACCAGGGCCGCACCCATCCTGCGCGCGTCAAAGGGTGATACCTGCTTGTAGATCGTGCCGACCTCGATCCTTTCGGCATCGTCCAGAACCGGCAGGTTGATCGCGCCGGGCAGATGATCCTCGGCATATTCGGCGGGGGCGCGGACATCGATGATGTTGTCAAACCCGGCAAAAGCCGGATCGGCAACGCAAGCGGGCTTCAGTATCAAGTCAGTAGACGTAAACGGGTGTTCCCACCGGAACCCGATCGAACAGGCTCATCACCGATTCGTTGCGCATCCGGATACATCCGTTGGAGACCGCGCGACCGATCGAGCCCGGCTCGGTCGTGCCGTGGATGCGGATCGCGGTATCCTGACCCTTCGCGTTATAGAGATACAGCGCGCGCGCCCCAAGCGGATTGGTGGGCCCGCCCGGCATGCCGCCCGCCCATCTGGCATATTGACCCGGATTGCGCTTGATCATGTCCTGCGTGGGCGTCCAGCTGGGCCATTCGACCTTGCGGCCGATACGGGCACGGCCCTTCCAGACCAGTTCGGCCTTGCCGACGGCCACGCCATAGCGGATCGCCCGTCCCGGCGCGATCACATGATAAAGAAAGAAGTCGTCACTGACGACGACGATGCTGCCGACCTCGAAATCGTTGCGGATGGCGACTTCTGTCGGCGCATAGGGGTCGCGGGTCGAAGCCGGCGCGGTGACAGCCTGCGCCAGTCCCAGCGACGGGGCGGCGATCAGCGGCAAGGCCAGCGACATCAACTGACGGCGGTTCATGGCGATCATTTCCTGCAGGCTGCTCGGGTTCGTCTTTTCCTTGTCTGAATACAGCAAAAGAGGGGCATCCTGCAACTGATCTGCACGCATCTGACGTATTCGTGGCTTGATTCGCGGCCCGCCGGGCGACATTCCGCTGTCATGACATCACGCCACCTCCCCCGCCCCGATCGCCGCCGCGTCCTTGCCATGGCGGCTGCGGGCGCGGTCGCAATGCCCGCGCGCCTGTCGGCTCGGCCTGCCGGTCCAAGCATCCTCGCCTTCGGGGACAGCCTGACCGCGGGCTTCGGTCTGCCGCCCGAAGAGGGGTTGGTTCCCGTGCTGTCGGACTGGCTGGCGCGGCGCGGAACGCCCGCGCGGCTGACCAATGCCGGGCTATCGGGCGAGACGACTTATGGCGGCCGGGTGCGGATCAACTGGGCGCTGCGCGGTGGCGCCGATGCGGTGATGGTCGAGTTGGGCGGCAATGACATGCTTCTGGGCTGGACCGCCGCGCGGGCCGAGGCCAATCTGGATGCGATCCTCTCGAAGGCCACGGCGCGCGGCCGTCCCGTTCTTCTGATCGGCATCAGCGCCCCGGCCGGGGCGCGCGAATGGCGACGGGCCTGGGCCGGGCTGTGGCCGCGCCTCGCCCGCCGTCACGGCACGCTGTTGCTGCCCGATCTCTATGCACCGCTGGCTGCGATCGCCCGCGACGACCGGGCGCCGCTGTTGCAGCGCGACGGCATCCACCCGTCGTCACAGGGTATCAGGCTGATCGTCGATCACCTGGGACCGAAGGTGCAGGATCTGGTGGCGGCGACGCGCGCCGCACAGGCCCCGGGCTAGCGCCAGGATCCGCGGGCATCCGCGTCTGCATCACAGGCCAGGACTACGGAAGGCGTGAGGACGCCCTATTAGCTGGCGCACAGTCAAAAGCCCCGCCGAAGCGGGGCCGATCGGGCCACAATGGCCAGGGCTCAGGCCTGCAGTTCCGCCGGGCCGTCCTTCTTGGCAATCTCGCGCTTCAGCTTCAGCGCGCGGGCCGACAGATCGCCATCCTTCGCGCGGGCCAGGAATTCGTCCAGCCCGCCGCGATGATCGACCGAGCGCAGGGCCGCGGCCGAGATCCGCAGAGAATAGCTGCGGCCCATCTTCTCCGAGGTCAGCGTGACGTCGTTCAGGTTCGGCAGGAACCGGCGACGGGTTCTGTTGTTGGCGTGGCTGACATTGTTGCCGGTCATCGGGCCTTTGCCGGTCAGTTCGCAGACGCGCGACATGATGTTGATCCTTCGTCTCAGCTTGGCGGGCGTTCCCGACGGATGGGTCCGGCCCAATTGACAAGGGCGCCGCGAGGCAGCGCCCGGAAATTCCGTTCGCGGGTGATTACAGCGACGCCCCGCCTTCGTCAACCCCCCTGAGACATCGGCCGCGACGCGATCGGTCCGGATCGGTCAAGGGTCTGCGTCCTTGCAGGCATGTCGCAGCTGACCGATCGGACCGGGAATACCGGGCGCTTGCGGCATCCCGAAGACCGAACGGCACCGGCGGCGCGCCGGCCGGGATGGGACGCGGAAAAAGCCTTGAATCAGGCATAGGCGGCCTCGATCCGGATCAGCTTTTCCTTGCGCCACAATCCGCCCGCATAGCCGGTCATGCGGCCGTCGGCACCGATGACGCGGTGGCAGGGCACGATCAGGGCCAGCCGGTTGGTCGCGTTGGCACGGGCCACGGCGCGAACGGCCGAAGGGCGACCGATCTGCCCGGCCAGCGCCGCATAGCTGCGAGTCTCGCCGGCCGGTATTCTCTGCAAGCCGCGCCAGACCTGCTGCTGGAAATCGGTGCCGTGCAGATGGACGGGTATCGAGAAGCGCGGATCGCGGCCCTCGAAATAGGCGGCAAGCTGGGCCTGGGTCTGGTCGATAACGGCGTTCCGGCCCAGACCGATCCGACCGCCGACATGGGCCGACAGGCGGCGCAGCCCCTGGCGCAGCGCCTTGCGATCGGTGAATTCCAGCAGATGCAGGGACCGGTCGTCGGCAATGGCGATCATGCCGCCCAGCGGCGTCTCGATCCAATCGGCGCGCAGATCCGCAGGCCCGCGCCAGCGATGCGGTGAATGGCCGAAAAGCCGGGCAAAGGCATTGCGGAACCCGGAAGCCGATTCGAATCCGGCATCAAGCTGTGCCTCGATCATCGGCGATCCCTCCTTCAACGCCTGCATCCCGCCCAGGATCCGCCGCTCGCGGGCCATGGCCAGAAAACTCTGCCCGAAATGCCGCTTGAAGGCCCGACGCACGGTCGAGGGGTCGAACCCCAGTGATACCAGATCGCCCTCGGACCAGCGCCGTCCCGGATCGGCGCCAAGCCGCGCCACCAGATCTCGGACCAGCGGTTCGCCCTCGGCGCTCAGACCTGCGGGGTGGCAGCGCCGGCAGGGACGGAAACCCGCCGCCATCGCGTCCTCGGGCCGGCTGAACCAGCGGCAATTGCGCGCCAGAGGCTTGCGCGCCGGGCAGGTCAGCCGGCAGAAGATCCCGGTCGTGGTAACGCCGACCAGGGCGCGTCCCTCGAAGGTCGCATCGCGCGCGATCAGCGCGGCATAGAGCGTATCGGCTTCGGGCAGATCCAGCATGGCGACATCCTTTCCCCTACTTTCTTCTAGCCGATTCGGCGCGGCTTCGGGACACCAAAACGGGCGTCTATTTCCCGTCCTCCCGGTGCAGACGATCCAGCATCCGCGCCGCCGCCAGACCCGGCGGCAGATCGCCCGCGGCAACCGCCTCGCCCAGCCTGTCCAGTTCCTTTCGCAACCGGGGCTGATTCAACCGCGCCAGAAGGCCGGCGCGCACATCGGCCATGAACCAGTGACGGGCCTGCTGCGCCCGGTTCCGGTCGAAATGCCCGTTCTTGCGCCGCCAATCGGCAAGTTGCCGGATTTGCGCCCAGGCTTCGTCCAGCCCGTCGCCCGTCGCGGCCGAGACGGGCAGCGCCTTGGGAAAACCCTCGGGATCCTGCGGTCGCTTGCGCAGCAGGCGCAGGGCGCCCGCGTAGTCGGCGACGGTGCGTCGCGCCGTGGCCAGCAGGTCGCCATCCGCCTTGTTGACAAGGATCAGGTCGGCCATCTCCATGATGCCGCGCTTGACGCCCTGCAATTCGTCGCCGCCGGCGGGCGCCAGCAGCAGCACGAACAGATCCGACATCTCGGCCACCATCGTCTCGGACTGGCCCACGCCGACCGTCTCGATCAGGACCAGATCGTAACCTGCGGCCTCGCAAAGCCGGATCGCCTCGCGCGTGCGGCGCGCGACGCCGCCCAGCTCGCGACTGGCGGGCGTGGGCCGGATGAAGGCTTTCGGGTCGCGTGACAGACGTTCCATCCGGGTCTTGTCGCCAAGGATCGAGCCGCCCGAACGCGCCGAAGAAGGATCGACGGCGAGAACCGCGACCTTCATCCCCTGTCCGGTCAGCATCGTGCCGAAAGCCTCGATGAAGGTGGATTTTCCGACGCCGGGCGTGCCCGACAGTCCGATCCGCAAGGCCGTTCGTTCGGGCAGCCGCGCAATCAGATCCGTAGCCTGCGCGCGATGATCCGCGCGCGTCGATTCGATCAGGGTGATCGCGCGTGACAAGGCGCGCCGGTCTCCGCCTGTCAATCCGTCGAGAAGTTCGTCCATGCAGCACCGTGGCAGGCGGGGGCCGACTGCCCCCGCACCCCCGTGGATATTTGCACCAAGGCAAAATGCCAAGCGCGCGCAACGCGCCGGGCATGGGATGATGCAGCGGCTGGCGGTGGCCTGCGGGAGGTATTCGAAGACCGGATCAGGCGACGGGCTTTTGTCCGGCGCGGGCTTGGGTTAGGCAAATCTCAGACATTTTGCCACGGTGAGTCCCATGCATGACATTCGCGCCATTCGCGACAATCCCGACGGTTTCGAAGCCGCGCTGCAACGACGCGGCCTGTCAGGCGTGACCGAGGCCATCCTGGCCCTCGATGGCGAGCGCAGGGCCAAGATCGCCGAGGCCGAGACAGCGCAGGCCGAACAGAACCGCGCCAGCAAGGAAGTGGGCGCCGCCAAAAGCCGCGGCGAGACGACCGAATTCGAACGCCTGCGCGCGCTGGTGGCCGAAAAGAAGACCGATGTGGCACGAATGCAGGCCGAGGCCGCGGCGCTGGACGGGCGCCTGCGGGACATGCTTCTGGGGGTGCCGAACCTGCCGCTGGAGAATGTGCCCGATGGCGCCGACGAAAATGACAATGTCGAACTGCATCGTCGCGGGACGCCGCGCCGGTTCGACTTTGGCCCGGTCGAGCATTTCGAGATCGCCGGTGTCCGGCCCGGCATGGATTTCGAGACGGCGGCGAAGTTGTCGGGCAGCCGCTTCGTGATGCTGAAGGGCGCGGTGGCGCGCCTGCATCGTGCGCTGGCCCAATTCATGCTGGATCTGCATGTGACCAGAAACGCCCTGCAAGAGACCTGGACGCCGGTCCTGGTGCTGGAGGACATGATGGTCGGCACCGGCCAACTGCCCAAATTCGGCGACGACAGCTATCAGACGCGCGACGGCTATTGGCTGATTCCCACGGCCGAGGTGACGCTGACGAACATTGTCCACGGCGATCTGGTCGATCAGGCCAGCCTGCCGCGCCGCATGGTCGCCCACAGCCAGTGTTTCCGGTCCGAGGCGGGCAGCGCAGGCCGCGACACCACGGGGATGCTGCGCCAGCACCAGTTCGAGAAGGTCGAGATGGTCTCGATCACCGATGCCGACAGCGGTCTGGCCGAACATGCCCGCATGACGCGCTGTGCCGAATCGGTGCTGGAGGCGCTGGACCTGCCCTATCGGACCATCGTGCTGTGCACCGGAGACATGGGTTTCAGTGCCCGCATTACCCACGACATCGAGGTCTGGCTGCCCGGCCAGGATCGCTATCGCGAAATCAGCAGCGTCAGCTATTGCGGCGATTTCCAGGCGCGCCGGATGAATGCCCGCTATCGCCCGGAGGGCGGCGGGAAGCCGGAATTCGTCCACACGCTGAATGGGTCGGGTCTGGCCGTGGGCCGGACACTGATCGCCGTGCTGGAAAACGGTCAGCAGCCCGATGGATCCGTCGATCTGCCCGCCGCGCTTCATCCCTATCTGGGCGGGGCGAGCCGGCTGAGCGCCGACGGCACGTTGGCCTGAGCGGTCTTCCCGGCGCGAGGGCGGTGCCGGGCGGCAAAGCGGCGGCAGCGAAACAAATTCGCCCGCCGCCGCGTTCTGCCGCCATGAAACGCTTCGGCCAGATCATTCACGGCTCCGCCACGCTGCTATTCGTCGGCAGCAGCTTCGCCTATGCGGTGCAATCCCGTCCCGCGCCGCTGCTGGCAGCGTTTCAGGGCTCGGACGGCGCGGTGGTACTGCCGGGCGTGCCGGCAGCAAGCGACGCCGCCCAAACGCTTGCGTTGCCGCAATTGTACATGAGCCCCGAAAATCCGCTGATGTGGGCGCTGCTGATCGTTCTGTGGCTCAGCCTCGCCCTGGACGCGATCACGCAGCTTCGCGAATCGTCCGAGGATTATTCTTTCGCCGCCGCAGCGGGACCGAATGTCGTCTGGCCGGCCCTGTCGCTGGCGCTGCTTGCAGGCGCAGCCTGGCCCTGGATGGTGGACCGGCAGAACGAGCCCGTCCTGCTGGGCGCGCTGTTCATGGTGCTGGCCACGGTCATCGCGGCCAGGCGCGCGCGACGTTCGAACCGGCCAGCGATCGGCTTTCTGGCGGGGTGGAGCACCGCGACCGGCATCGCGGCCCTGGCCGCCATCCTGGCCGAACGCCTCGGCCTGACCATCGCCCAGGCCGCGGTTCTGGCGATTTTGCCGGGCGTGCTGATCGGCCTTGCGGCGCAGGGCAGGATCGGACCGTCAATCACCTATCCGACGGCGCTTATCTGGGCCTTCGTTGCGCTGGCGACCACGACCATGGGTTCCAGCCCGATGATCGCCATGGCCGCGATCGTGGGCGTCTCGGCGATGGCGATGGTGCTGATCGAGGCCGCCAGCTAGGATCAGCCGCCCTTGGGTTTCTGCCGCACCCTGTGTTTCGAAAGCGCGCCGGACTGGCTGATCTTGCCGGCCTTTGCGCGATAGGGGTTGTCGCCGCCCTGATCTCGGAAGAACAGCCGGATCGGCGTGCCGGGCATGTCGAAATCGACGCGCAAGCCGTTGACCAGATAGCGCTGATAGCTGTCGGGCAGCTTGTCGGTATGCGTGGCCTTGACGATGAAGGCGGGGGGGCGGGTCTTCACCTGGGTCATGTAGCGCAGCCTGATCCGCCGCCCGCCGGGCGCGGGGGGCGGATGGCTTTCGGTCATCGCCTCCAGCCAGCGATTCAGCTTCGCGGTGGAAACGCGACGGTTCCAGACCTCGTGTGCCTTGATGACCGCCGCGTGCAACCGGTCCAGTCCCTTGCCGGTCCTGGCCGAGACGGTGACCAGCGGTGCCCCCTTCAATTGTGGCAGCAGACGTTCGAAACTGGCGCGCAGTTCGTTCAGCTTGTGGGGCTTGTCGTCTTCCAGATCCCATTTGTTGGCGGCAACGACGACGGCGCGGCCTTCGGTTTCGGCGAAATCGGCAATGCGCAGATCCTGCTGCTCGAAGGGAATCGCCACGTCCAGCAGGACGACCACCACTTCGGCGAACCGCACCGCGCGCAAGCCGTCGGCGACCGAGAGCTTCTCGATCTTGTCGGTAATTCTGGCACGCTTGCGCATCCCGGCGGTGTCGAAGATCCGCATGGGCGTGCCCATGAACGTCGTCGCCACGCTGATCGAATCGCGGGTAATCCCGGCTTCGGGGCCGGTCAGCAGACGAGTCTCGCCAATGATCTTGTTGATCAGCGTGGACTTGCCTGCATTGGGACGCCCGATCACCGCCAATTGCAGCGGACGCGCATCGGAGGGGCGCCATTCTTCGGCGCCTTCACCACTTGCGGCATCGGCTTCGGACAGGTCCACATCGGTCAGCGCGGCGACGGGTTCGGGCCGCTCGGCCTCGACCCGGTCGGCCAGCGGCATCAGCACCCGATAGAGATCATCCATCCCCTCGCCATGTTCCGCCGAGATGCGCAAGGGTTCGCCCAGACCCAGCGACCAGGCCTCGAGTGCGCCGGCTTCGCCCGCCATCCCCTCGGCCTTGTTGGCGGCCACGATGACATGGCGCGCGCGCTTGCGCAGGATTTCGGCGAAGTATTCATCCGCGGCCGTCACACCGACGCGGGCATCGACCACGAAAAGGCAGATATCGGCCTCGTCCACGGCGCGCTCGGTCAGACGGCGCATCCGGCCTTGAAGGCTGTCGTCATCGGCCATTTCCAGCCCCGCGCTGTCGATCACGACGAACCGCAGATCGCCCAGGCGGCCGGCGCCTTCGCGCAGATCGCGGGTCACGCCGGGCTGGTTGTCGACCAGCGCCAGGCGCTTGCCGACCAGCCGGTTGAACAGGGTTGATTTGCCGACATTGGGCCGACCGACGATGGCGAGGGTAAAGCTCATCGGAAGGCGTGCAACTGTCCCGCGCGCGAGACGACATACAGCGTCTGTCCCGCCACGACCGGGGCCGAAGCCGCTCCGCCCGGAATGTCGCCCTGTCCGACCAGACGGCCCGAGGCCGGGTCGAAGGCGCGCAGGACGCCGTCCGACGAGGCGACGAACAGCCGCCCCCCGGCAAGCACCGGGCCGAAATGGGAATAGATGCGGTCCTGCTTCTTCACGCGGGAATCGGTATAATAGGGCAGATCGACGCGCCAGATGACGCCGCCGGTCGCGGCATCGAGTCGAACCAGATCGGCCTCGTCGGTGACCGCGAAAACCGACCCGCCCGCGACCGCGACCGGGCTGTTGGCGCCGTCCTTCGCGGACCAGTCCTGAATGCCCGAACCAAGATCGACCGCGTCGATCCGTCCGGACGAGGTGCCGCCATAGACCGTGCCGTCCGAAATCACCGGATCGCCGGTCACGTCGCGGATCACGGCGATGGCGCGCCCGGTGCGCGTGCCGGCGATCTGCGCGTTCCATCTGGTCGCGCCGGTCTGCGTGTCGGCGGCGGTCAACTGGCCCGACGAGAAGGGAAAGACGACGGTGTCGCCCTGCACCGCGGGCACCGAGACGCCCATGACGCCTGCCTCGGACACGATCCCCGATGTCTGCCACAGGACCTTGCCGTCCGCGGCGCGGACGGCCCAGCCGACATTGTCGCGCGCGGCCACATAGACGACGCCGTTCGCGACCGCCGGGCCGCCGCCGATGGGCGCACCGACGCGCTGCCGCCACAGCACCGCACCGCTGGTCGCGTCCAGCGCGACCAGTTCGCCGAAGCCGGTGGTGACATAGACGCGGCCGCCCTCATAGGCCAGCCCGCCGCCCGAGGCGCTGTCGCGGTTTTCCAGCGCCGGTGTCACATCGGTTGACCATGCGCGGCCGCCCGAAAGCGCCGTCGCGGTGACGCGGGCGCGGCTGTCCAGCGTGAAGACGCGACCACCACCCACGATGGGATCGGCGGCGATCCGGTGGCGGCGGTCATTGCCCTCGCCGATATCGGCGGTCCAGACACGGCTGGTGCCGCCGCCAAGCGCGACATGGCCCGGCTGGTGGGCGGCGTTGCCGCCACGATGGGTCCATTCGGAGTTGAGACGCGGCGGCGCCAGCGACAGCGCGGTCGAGGTGACGGGCGCCGGGCCCTGGACAGCGGGTCCGTCGGGCGAGGTCACCGCAAGCGGGTCCAGCCGTTCGCCGGGCAGGATGATCTCGCGCTGGCAGGCGGCAAGGCTCAGCGCAGCAGCAAGGGCCATGGTCAGTCGCAGCGTGGCATCCATCCTCGCCTCTCCCTCGTTTCGCATCTCGGCCGCGGGCGATCAGCCCGCATTGGGCGTGGTTTCCGTCGGCATGGCTTCGTTCGGCATGGTCTCGGCCGGCTGGGGCTCGACGCCCAGGGCGATCATCATCTCCGAAAGCCGGCGGCGCAAGGCTTCGCTAAGCCCGTTCTTGGCCTGGATTTGCCGGATCAGCGTGATCGCGTCGTCGTTGCGCCCGGCCTCGATCAGCGCCACGGCCTTCTGTTCCAGCGCCAGCAATTCGAACGGCGCCCCTGCCCGCGACAGCCGCGACAGGATCTGGTCGCGGATGGCGGGGTCCATGTCCTGCCCCGCCATCATGACCAGTTTCAGATCGGCCAGATCGCCCAGCACGCTGTCGCCCGCATTGTCGCCTGCCGCATTGCGCAAGGCCTCGGCCGCGGCATCATTGCCACCGTTCTCGGCCCAGGCGCCCGCGGCCAGCAGCGCCGCCAGCGCCTTGCGGCTTTTCGACCCGTCGGGATCGACCTTCATGATCGCCGCCGGATCGCCCGAAGTCTCGGCCGACAGGATCGCATCGCCCCAGGCGCGGGCCTCGGCCTGGTCGCGCGACTGCGCGTATTCGCGCCAGGTCACGCCCGCCACCAGCGCCACGATCAGGACGACAGCAACCCAGCCCCAGCGGCGGAACAGCCGGAACAGCCGGTCGCGCCGCAACTCCTCGGTCACTTCGTCGATGAAACTGTCATTCTGGTTGGCCATGGCCGTCTTCCGCGCTGTCGTTCTTGCCGCCCGTCTTATAACGACGGCGATGGGAATGCCAATGCCGGGCGGGCGGATCGCCGGGCCGCGCCAGCCGCAAGGACCGGCGTCGAACAGGTTCGATCAGCCGCCTTCCGGCACCAGCTGCCCCGCGCGGCGCATGGCCTCGTAGCGTTTGCGTGCCTCTCTCTTTTCGCGGCTGGCATCCTCGTCCGGCGGCACCAGGTCGATCACGGTCAGTTCGGGCGGCACACCCAGCCGCATCGGCAGGACCGAACAGCCGATGCCGCCGGACACGATCAGGCTGCGCCCGGCATCGTCGTCATAGCGTCCCCAGCTCCAGGTCTCGTTGTCCGAGGCATTGATCAGCGGCGCCCCGCCCATGATCCGGACCTGACCGCCATGGGTATGTCCCGAAATCGTCAGTGCGACATGGCGGTCCGCCGCGCCCAGCAATCCGAAGATATCCGGTTCATGGGCCAGCAGGACGACGGGCGCGTCGTCGGTCACATCGCGCAAGGCCGCCGGCAGGTCGTCCATGCCATCGCTTTGCGGCCCCTCCTGGAAGGGGCGCTGATCGCCCAGACCGGCCAGCCAGAACGCTTCATCGCCCCGTCCGATCCGCACGGCGCGGTTTTCCAGACAGGGTATCCCCACCCGCGCCAGTTCGCGATGCGCCTGGGTCGGACCGGCGCGGCGTGCCTGGGCATCGGCATCCTGCCACCAATCGTGATTGCCCAGCACCGCATAAAGACCGTTGGGAGAGGTGAAATCCCGCAGCCTCTCGATGATGTCGCGCTTGCCGGTGCCGCTCCAGGTAAAGGGATGGGCTGCGGCATAATCGCCCAGCAGGATCGCCAGATCCGGCTGCAAAGCGTTGGCCCGGCGCACGATCCGACGGACCCGGCGCAGTCCGATATGCGGCGCGCCCGCGTGAAGATCCGATATGATGACCAGCCGGAACGGCCGCCGGCCGTGCCAGCCGGGCAATGCGACCCGCCACCGGACAAGACGCAGGCACATGGCGGGTTCGTACCACAGGGCATAGGCCGCCAGGCCCGCCAGACCGGCCAGAGCCAGAGATCCGACAGCCAGCGGGCGCTGGCGGTCCGGAAGGCGGCGCCGTTTGACCATCCTCTCCTCCTTGTCCGAATCGACAGAGAAAATCCCGCCGGATCATCTCCGGCGGGATTTTCCCTATATCATCATCGTCCCGCCGGCTACATGCGCGAAGCGACGTTTTCCCAGTTCACAAGATTGTCGAGGAAGTTCGACAGATATTTCGGGCGCGCATTGCGGAAATCGATATAGTAGCTGTGTTCCCACACATCGCAGCCCAGAAGCGCCGTCTGTCCGAAGCACAGCGGGTTGACGCCGTTCTCGGTCGACGTGACGTCCAGCGAACCGTCAGATTTCTTGACCAGCCACGCCCAGCCCGAGCCGAATTGCCCGCCGCCCTTGGCCGCGAATTGTTTCTTGAATTCATCGACCGAGCCGAAGCTGTCGGTCAGCGCCTTTTCCACCTCGGAAGGCATCGACGACGACGACGGCGCCATCATTTCCCAGAACTGGCTGTGATTCCAATGCTGGCTGGCATTGTTGAAGATGCCGTTCTGCGCCACGGCACCCTTCTGATAGGTGCCCTTGACGATCTCCTCAAGCGACTTGCCCTCCCATTCGGAACCGGCAATCAGTTCGTTCAGCTTTTCGACATAGGCATTGTGGTGCTTGTCGTGGTGGTATTCCAGCGTCTCTCTGGACATGCCCGCGCCCGCCAGCGCGTCGTGGGAATAGGGAAGATCGGGAAGCGTGAAAGCCATTTTCCTCTCCTTTCTGAAAGGGTTGAGCTTGCAGGTCGGGGCGCACCGTCCCGCATTCGCCGGATCAACGCAAGGGGTGCGGGCAGGTTCCTGCAAAGGCTGAGAAATGCCCGCCCGATCGTCGCGGAAAGCCGGCGCCGATCGACAGCCGATCAGCGCGGCGCAAGCCCGCTTCCCGGTATGGCCGCGTTCCGCAGCACCAGGCCAAGATAATCGGCGGTCGAACGAAAGCCGATGACGCGAAAGCCGCCGTCGATGCGCCAGAATGCGGCGGCCACCTGGGCCGCCCGCGACCGCCGCAGCCCGTCGCCAGGCATCGCGTCCAGGTTGGCGGGGCTCAGCTTGGCGATCACGTCGCCGGCATGGGGCCCGGTCACGTCGAAGACCGCGCGCGCGTCGGACAGATCGACGACCAGCGCGTGTTCGCCGGTCAACGCATCCCTCAGCGCGGTCAGTGCCGAGGCCAGATCCGCGCCGGGCAGGACCAGCAGCAATTCGTCGGGCGACATCCATCCCAGGGCGCGGTCGCCATCGGTGACGATGCGCGTGGTCAAGGGAATCGCAAGGCCCGCGGCCTCGGCGATGGCATCGCCCGACCGCGCCAGATCCGCGCGGATGGCGATCATGCCCAGCCCGTCCACGCGGGCCACATTCGCAAGCGGCTCAGCCATTCAGACGGCTCCCTTCCTTGTCGTAAAAGACCGGCTCGACGATCCGGCCCTTCATCACCTCGCCCGAGGGCATGGGAAATTCCAGCACCTGCCCCATCCGCGAGGGGCCATGGCGCACCAGCGCCATCGCGATCGGGCGGTCCAGCGTCGGCGAATGATAGCTGGAGGTTACACGCCCCTGCATCTTGCGCTGGCCATTCGCGTTCCTGCCTTCGTCCACCGCATGGGCGCCATCCGGGATGACCCGGCCGTCAAGGCTTTCCAGCCCGACCAGTTTCCAGCGCGCGCCGTCGGTCATGTGGCTGCGAGCCTGCGCCCGCTTGCCGATATAGTCGGACTTCTTCTTCGAGATCGCCCAGTCCAGACCCAGGTCCTGCGGGATCACGGTGCCGTCGGTCTCGTCCCCGATCATGATGAAACCTTTTTCCGCGCGCATCACATGCATCGCCTCGGTGCCATAGGGGGTGATACCCAGATCGCGGCCGGCCTCGTGCAGCTTGGTCCACAATTCCAGCCCGCGCCCGGCCGGCACGGCGATCTCATAGGACAATTCGCCCGAAAAGCTGATGCGATAGATGCGCGCCGGAATGCCGGCAATATCGCCCTCGGTCCATTGCATGAAGGCCAGTGCGTCCTGCGACAGATCGATGCTGCCGGGCAGCCGCTGCAACAGGTCGCGCGCCCTGGGGCCGGCCACGGCAATCTGGGCGAATTGTTCGGTGAGATTGACGGTATGGACCTGCCAATCCCACCATTCGCATTGCAGCCAGTCCTCCATGTGACCATGGATCCGTTCGGCCCCGCCGGTGGTGGTGTGGCACAACCAGCTATCTTCGGTCAGCCGCGCGACGACGCCATCGTCGATGAGAAATCCGTTCTCGCTGCACATCAGGCCATAGCGGCATTTTCCGACCGGCAGCGTGGACATCATGTTGGTATAGAGCATGTCGAGGAAGCGGCCCGCATCCGCCCCTTTCACAAGGATTTTCCCGAGGGTCGAGGCATCGAGAGTGCCCACCCCGCCGCGCACCGTCCTGATTTCGCGGTTGACGGCGGCGTGGCGGTCCTCGCCCACCTGCGGATAGCAATAGGGTCGGCGCCAGTGGCCGACGGGCTCCCACGAGGCACCGTGACGCTGGTGCCAGTCATGCATCGGCGTCTTGCGCAGCGGCTGAAACGCCTCGCCCCGCGCCTCGGCGGCGATCGTGGCCAGCGTCAGCGGCGTGTAGGGCGGGCGGAAGGTTGTCGTTCCGGTTGCCGGAACGGGTTGTCGCAACGCATTGGAAAGAACGGCAAGTCCATTGATATTACTGACTTTACCCTGATCCGTCGCCATCCCGAGCGTGGTGTATCGCTTGGTATGTTCGACACTGGCATAGCCTTCGCGCGCGGCCAGTTCGACGTCGCTGACCTTCACGTCGTTCTGGAAATCCAGCCACATCTTCGATCGCAGCTTGTAGGGCGCCTCCTGGGGCATGCACCAGACCGGAAGGGTGGCGCTTTCCTCGCGCTCCGGATCGCCGGCGCAGCGCAGATCGCCGTTTGCGGCGCCGGTGGCGGTGACATTGCCCTGACCGTCGGCACCCAGCGGCGGACGGTCGGGATCGGGGCGGAACATGGCCTGGCCTTCGTCCCAGATCAGCTTGCCGCCGCAATGGCTGTAGAGGTGGACGACCGGCGACCAGCCGCCTGACATCGCGACCACGTCGCAATCGAGCGACCCGATCGGTGTGCCGTCACCCGCCTGATCGCACAGGACCACGCTTTCCACATGCCGCCCGCCCCTGACCCTGGCGATCGCGGTGCCGGTCAGGACGTTGATGTCCTGCGCCCGCGCGGCCTGCGGCAGATCGCCATCGGCACCGGTGCGGGCATCCAGAACCGTGACATCCAGACCTGCCGCCCTGGCGGTCAGGGCGGTGCGATAGGCGTCGTCGTTGTTGGTGACCACGACGATCCTCTGGCCCGGTGCGACGCCGTAATCGGTGATGAAATCCCGAACGGCCGATGCCAGCATGACACCAGGCAGATCATTGCAGGCAAAAGCCAGCGGCCGTTCCAGCGCGCCGGTCGCGGTAATGACCCGTCCAGCCCGGATGCGCCACAACCGCTGACGCGGGATCGCTGCCTCGATGTCGTGGTCGGCCAGCGCCTCGCGCGCCAGAAGATAGCCGTGATCGTAAAGTCCGGTCGCCATCGTATTGCGGCGCAGGGTGACGTTCTTCATCCCCCGCAACCGGTCCAGCAGCATGTCCACCGCCTTCTGCCCGCCCTTGTGATCGACGGGCGTCCGACCGCCCCAGATTGCGCCCTGTTCCAGAACCACAACGCTGCCACCCGCCTGCGCGGCGTCCAGCGCCGCCCGCAGACCGGCGATGCCGCCGCCGACAACGACCGTATCGACATGTCCGTAGGCCTGTTCGTAGCGGTCGGGATCGGCGTCCGTCGGCGCGCGACCCAGCCCGGCGCTGCGGCGGATGATGGGTTCGAACACATGTTTCCAGAAGGGCCGCGGATGGATGAAGGTCTTGTAGTAGAAGCCGGCCGGCAACAGCGGCGCAAGCCACGTGTTCACCGCACCGATATCGGCATCCAGCGATGGCCAGCAATTCTGGCTGCGCAGCGTCATGCCCGGCAGAAGGGCGGTGGTGGTGGCGCGCTGGTTGGGCTCGAACCGGCCACCCTCGCCCAGACCGAACAGGGCGTTGGGTTCCTCGGCGCCCGAAGCGAGCGGCCCGCGGGGGCGGTGATACTTGAAGGACCGGCCCATCAGCATCTGGCCATTGGCCAGCAGCGCCGAGGCCAGCGTATCGCCCTGAAGCCCGCGCAACTGGCGATCGTCGAAGCGGAACGGAACCTGATAGGCGCGGTCGATCAGGCGGCCGCCGCCGGGCAGACGGAAGGGGGGCGTGTGCGTCATTCGGCGTCGGTCCAGTCAGATTGCCAATCGGGACGAGCGGCGCGAATCGCCTTGACGATACGCGCCGGGGGTCGGGTGTTCTGCGCCTCGTATGTGCCATAGACCTGCAAGGTTGCTGTATCGCGGGCCGCAAGAAACCATTTGCCGCAGCCATAGGCGTGCCGCCAGCGTTCGAAATGGACGCCTCTCGGGTTCTTCCTGGCAAACATGTAGGCCTCGAATTCGGTATCGGCACCGTTGGGGCCTATGCGCGTCAGATGTGCCTCGCCGCCGGGGGCAAGCTCGGTTTCCTCGGCGGGAATTCCGCAATAGGGGCAGGTCAGGATCAGCATTCAGATGTCCTTGGGCGGCAGGGTCATGACATGGGACAGGGCCATCCGCGCCAGGCGGATGCGAATCGTGTCGTCGGAAAGCGGCGGGCCGGACAGCCAGACATATCCCGGCATCTCACGGTGCCGCTGGACCATTCGCCCGGTTCCCGGCAAAGACAATGCTGCGGGCTCGGCGGTCCTGCCCACCCGAAACATTGCGCGCCCCTGACGCGCAGCGCAGAGCATATGACCGTTGATCATGTGACAATA
>NZ_DHXG01000091.1:0-18957 GCF_002413585.1 Paracoccus sp. UBA5162 | reverse complement strand
CCGGATCGCGCGTCATCGGGGCGGTTCTCGGCGTGCAGGGGCCGGGGACTGCGCGCCCCCGGACCCGATCTTGTTTCGCGCGACGGACCGCGCCGGATTCGGCTCAGTTCGACGCGGGTGCAGGTTCCCCGGCAGGGGCCGTGTCGGCCGGAGCGGTGTCCGCGGGAGCGGTGTCCGCGGGAGCAGGTGCCGTGTCGGTGGTGGTGGTTGTGTCGGCCGTGGCCGGGGCAGTGGTGGTCTCTGCCGCGGGCATCGTCGCGTCTGCCGCAGGGCTTTCCACGTCGCCTCCGGACATGAAGAAAAACAGGAGTGCCACCACGACGACGATGCCGCCGACAATGAAATAGAGGTTGTTATTGTTGTTGTTGCCTTCAGCCATGATCTTTCCTTTCGGATTTCAACCGTATGGAGAGGCAATTCATGGCCCGCATGACTGGTTCCGGGTAAAATCAACATAAGCGGGTTCATGCTAGTGGGCCACGCCGGCCGCGACCGATTCGTCGACAAAACGCCCTTCGCGGAAACGGTTCAGCCCGAACCCCGCGGCCAACGGACCGGGACGGCCCCGCGCCACCAGTTCGGCCATGGCCCAGCCGGATCCGGGAATCGCCTTGAAACCACCGGTGCCCCAACCGCAATTGACGAAGATTCCGTCCACCGGCGTCGTCGACAGGATGGGCGAGCGGTCGCCGGTCATGTCAACGATTCCGCCCCATTGCCGCAACATCTTGAGACGCGAGATCATCGGAAATGTCTCGACCAGGGCGCGGACGGTTTCCTCGACGTGATGCCAGGAGCCGCGCTGCGTGAAATTGTTGAAACCGTCGGTGCCGCCTCCGATCACCATCTCGCCCTTGTCGGATTGCGACATGTAGCCGTGCACGGTGTTGGCCATGACGACCACATCCATGCAAGGCTTGATCGGTTCGCTGACCAGGGCTTGCAGGGCGACGCTTTCGATCGGCAGGCGGAAACCGGCCATCCCGGCAAGCTGGCTGGAATGACCCGCCACGACCAGGGCCAGCTTCTCGCAACCGATGCGGCCCTTGCTGGTATTGACGGCCTGCACCGCGCCGCCATCGGTTTCAATCCCCGTGACCTCGCAGTTCTGGATGACGTGCATCCCCATGTCCGAACAGGCCCGGGCATAGCCCCAGGCCACCGCATCATGGCGCGCGGTGCCGCCGCGCGCCTGATACAGACCGCCCAGAACCGGATAGCGCGGCCCGTCCAGATTGATGATCGGCACCAGTTCCTTCAGCCGTGCGGGTTCGATCCATTCGGTGCTGACGCCTTGCAGGTTGTTGGCATGGACGGTGCGCTTGTAGCCGCGCACCTCGTGTTCGGTCTGCGCCAGCATGATCAGGCCGCGCGGGCTGAACATGACGTTGTAGTTCAGATCCTGCGAAAGGGTCTCGTACAGTTTCAACGATTTGTCATAGATGGCAGCCGAGGGATCCTGCAGATAATTGCTGCGGATGATGGTCGTGTTGCGACCGGTATTGCCACCGCCCAGCCAGCCCTTTTCGATGATCGCGATATCGGTGATGCCGAAGTTCCGGCCGAGGTAATAGGCCGTGGCCAATCCGTGCCCGCCCGCGCCCACGATCACCACCTTGTATCTTTGGCGCGGCTCGGGGCTGGCCCATGCCCTGGACCAGCCGCGATGTTCGCGAAACGCCTCGCGGGCGATGGCAAAGACCGAATAGCGGCGCGATTGAGACATGCCCACCCCCTGACAGACGTTGCGCGCAGCATGGCGACTGGCCGCGCCGGCCTCAAGAGTGGATGCGGCAGATCGGCGCCAAATGCGACATGCGGTCGCCTGGCGCAGCGGGCAGGCGGGCTCTGGCGCGGACGTGAATGACTGCGACCTTGCGACACTTCCGCTCGGCCGCAAAGAACTTTAGGAAGAAAGGCGATTTTGGGGGGCACGCGATGTTCTGGATATTCTCCGCCGCACTGACCTTGCTGGTCGCGGTTGCGATCTTCTTGCCGATCTGGCGCGCCCGCGACGGTGCCCGGGCAGAATCGTCCGCGACCTATGACCTGCGCGTCTATCGCGATCAGCTTCGCGAGGTGGATCGCGATCTGGAACGCGGCGTGATCGCCCCCGAGGATGCGCAGCGCCTGCACACCGAGATCGGCCGCAAGGTGCTGGATGCCGACCGCCGCATGGCCGATGCCCCTGCCCCCGCCCGCGGCGGCACCGCACTCTGGGCCGGGGTGATCCTGTTGGTGGCCCTTGGCGGCGGCATGGCAGTGTATCTGCGCGAAGGCGCGCCCGGCGTGGCCGATCTGCCGCTTGCGCGGCGCCTTGCGCTGGCCCAGCAGGCCTATGAAAGCCGGCCCAGCCAGGAACAGGCCGAAGCCCAGGCACCCGCGGCCCAGGCGCCGACCGTCGATGCCGAATACGAGAATCTGGTTCAGAAGCTGCGCGAGGCGGTTGCCAAAAATCCGCAGGATCCCGAGGGCCTTTCGCTTCTGGCCACGCACGAGGCGCGGCTGGGCAATGTCCGGGCCGCACGCGAGGCCCAGCAGCGGCTGATCGAGGTTCTGGGCGACCGCGCCAGCGCGGAACAACTGATGCGTCTGTCGGCGCTGATGACCGAAGCCGCAGGTGGCCTGATCACGCCCGAGGCCGAGGCGGTTCTGGCCCGGTCGCTGCAGACCGACCCGACGCAGCCGCAGGCGCGCTATATGCTGGGCATCCTGCAACTTCAGAACGGCCGTCCCGACCGCGCCTTTCCGCTGTGGCGCCAGCTTCTTGAGGAAGGACCTCCCGATGCGCCCTGGATTCCGCCGATCAGCCAATCCATCGCCGATCTTGCATGGCTGGCGGGTCAGCCGGACTATACGCCGCCCTCGGCGACGGCCCCGGCTTTGCCCGGTCCCGACGCCGAGGCGATGGCCGCAGCCGAGAACATGACGCCCGAGCAACGCCGCGAGATGATCGGCGGCATGGTCTCGCAGCTCGAGGCGCGGCTGGCCGAACAGGGCGGTTCGCCCGAGGAATGGGCCCGGCTGATCACGTCCCTGACGGTGCTGGGCAATGCCGATCGGGCGCGCGCCATCTGGGACGAGGCGCAGCAGCGTTTCGCCTCGGCGCCTCAGGCGCTGGCGACGGTACGCGCGGCGGCGCAATCCTCGGGGCTGACCGAGTGATCCACGAGGATATCGCGGATTTTGCCGCGACCCTGCCCCGCACCGGCGCGCTGGCCGGGCTTGATCTTGGCACCAAGACCATCGGCGTGGCGGTCAGCGACGGCTTGCGGCAGGTGGCCTCTCCGCTGACGGTAATCCGCCGCCGGAAATTCACGCTGGACGCGGCCGCGCTGCTGTCAGCCGCAGCCGAGCGCGGCCTTGCCGGCCTGGTCCTTGGCCTGCCGCGCAACATGGATGGCAGCGAGGGTCCCCGCGCCCAATCCACCCGCGCCTTCGCCCGCAACCTGTCGCGCCTGACGGACCTGCCTATCGGCTTCTGGGACGAACGCCTTTCGACCGTCGCTGCCGAACGGGCGCTGCTGGAGGCCGATACCTCGCGCAAGCGGCGCGCAGAGGTCATCGACCAGGTGGCGGCGGCCTATATTTTGCAGGGCGCCCTGGACCGGCTGCGCAATCTGCCCTGACGTCGCTGGCAGCCGCATCCGGGCGCCCGGCGAATCCGGTCGGGGTCGGCCGCGGATTTCAGCTCAGCCGGATTCCGCAACGACGTGCGGTGGGCGGCTCCTCACGGCCCCGCTGCCGGCCTCGGGACCGCAATCAACCGTCCAGGAACGGCACCGGTATCCCGAAGGCATCGCCCAGCAGCACGAAATTCAGCCCCAGCACAATGATCGCCGCCATGGCGGCCAGCGAACCCAGCAGCTTTCCCACCGCGAATTCGCCCATGATGTCCTTGCGCATGGAAAAGATCAGAAGCGCGATCATGGGGACGGGCAAGGCGATGGAAAGCACCACCTGGCTGAGGAAAAGCGCCTGCGTCACGTTCACGCCCATCGCGACAACGACGAAGGCGGGAAGCATCGTGACCAGTCTTCGCAGCCAGATCGGGACGCGAAACCTCAGGAAACCCTGCATGATCATCTGCCCGGCCATCGTGCCGACGACCGAGCTCGAAATGCCCGAGGCGATCAGCGAGGCAAGAAAGATGCCGGCGGCCGCGGCGCCAAGCAGCGGCGTCAGCGTGTAATAGGCGGTCTCGATCTCGGCCACCTCGGGGTAGCCCATGTGAAAGGCGCTTGCCGCCATCATCACCATCGCCATGTTGACCATGCCGGCGATCGCAAGCGCGACCACGACCTCGATGTTCGAGAATTTCAGCACCCGGCGGCGGTCCCTTTCGTCGCGGATTTCAATGCGGTTCTGGGTCAGACCGGAATGCAGGTAGATGGCATGGGGCATCACGGTGGCACCGATGATGCCGACCGCGATGATCAGGGCATTGCCGTCCGGCAGGGCCGGCTGAAACATGCCGATCCCGGCGGATTTCCAGTCGATGGGCGCGATCAGCGTTTCGGCGAGATAGGAAAGGCCAATCACAATGACCAGCGCGCCGATGATCAGCTCCATCGGGCGAAATCCCTGACGTTCAAAGATCAGGATGGCATAGGTGATGATGGCGGTGATCGCCATGCCGACGATCAGCGGCAGATCGAACAGCAGCGCCAACCCGATCGCCCCGCCCAGGAATTCCGCCAGGTCGGTGGCCATGGCGGCGATTTCGCTGACCACCCACATGACCCATACCACGGGCTTTCGAAAGTTGTCGCGGGACAGTTCCGCCAGGTTCTTGCCGGTGACAATCCCCAGTCGGGCCGACATCGCCTGAAACAGCATGGCGATCAGGTTCGCCAGCAGCACGACCCATAGCAACTGATAGCCATAGCCCGCGCCCGCCTGGATGTTCGTCGCGTAATTGCCCGGATCCATGTAGGCGACCGAGGCGATCACCGCCGGCCCCGCGAACAGAAGACGGCCGCGCCAATCCTTGCGGTGGCCGGTCAGGACATCTGTCATTCCACGTCGGGTTCGGTAGGTCAGTTTTTGCATGGACTAACAATGATTGCGTGATCAATGGAATATAGCCATTGCTATGCCCGGCGCAAGGGGGTGCCGTCCGGCTGCCGCGATCACGCCGATTATCGGTTGGTAAAACCGAATAGCTTTGGCTATAAATCCTCTTCACGCTTTCGAAAGAGCCTGCCCATGACCGACAGAACGACGCCGGCAAAAAAGCAGGCCGACCGCTTTGCGAGGGCGCGGGAAAAGCAGTCGCGCGCCCTGCTGGAAGATTACGCCGAACTGATCGGGGATCTGATCGCGGAACTGGGCGAAGCGCGGGTGGCCGATATTGCCGAACGGATGGGGGTCGCCCAGCCGACCGCAACAAAGGCGATTTCGCGGCTGAAGCGCGAGGGTCTGGCGACGGCGCGCCCCTATCGCGGGGTTTTTCTCACCGACGACGGGGCCGATCTTGCCGATCGCGTCCGCGCCCGTCACCGCACGGTGGCCGAACTGCTCATCGCCGTCGGCGTTCCCGAAGATGTCGCCGAGATCGACGCGGAAGGGATCGAGCACCATGTCTCGCGCCGGACCCTGTCGGCCTTCGAGGCGTTCCTGAAAGCACAGGGATCGACCTCGGACCAGGCGCGTGCCGAAGACCCGATCGGGCGCGACCCGGCCGGGCATGGCCCGGTCCGTGACCCGAGGTGACATTGCGTCACGAAAGCGTCGCTTCCCGGCTTGCCCGGCTGCGGACCCGCGCCTAGCGTGCCGCCATGACCGACGCCCCGCCCATATGGACCCGCACCGAACCGCAAAGTCCGTGCATCAACATCTGCGTGATACACCCGCACGAGGGTATCTGCGTGGGCTGCTACCGCACGCTGGACGAGATCGCCGGCTGGGCCTCGATGCCCGCCGAGACGCGGCGCGCGGTCATCGCCGAACTGCCGGCCCGCAAACCGCTGCTGAAAAGACGCCGTGGCGGCCGGAATGGCCGGCGCGACGGGTAGCGGCTCGGTCGTCCCGGAACGACCAGAACAGCGCCTTGCCCGATATGTCCCTTGCCCCGCCATTCCGAGCCCAGCCGGGCCGGGCGCGGCCTGGCACAGCGCAGGAAGCGGGGCCGAAAGAATGCGCATGGGAAATCCGGCCTGATGGATCTCCGGATGACTGACGCCGCACCGCAAGGATCGCGCGGCGATCTGGCGCCTCAGCCGCGCCTGCCGCGAATGCTGCGGTGGATGCGAATGCGAACCTCGTCGGGTTCGGCCGCGACCGCCTGCATCAGCGCCCGCATGTCGCCGCGGGCGGTGTTCAGCTGGTCGATCAGCGACATGACCATGCGCAACCCGTCCTCGGGCAGGTTGTGGCAATCGGCCAGATCGCACAGCAATTGCAGGCGCGCCAGGTCGGCCTCGCGGAAACCGGGGCCATCGGGCGTCGTCACCGGCTGCACGATGCGCGCCCGGCAATAGCGGCGCAGGCGCGGCCGGGTCAGTTCCTCGACCATCGCGATGACTTCGGTTTCGGTGTAATAGCGGCTCATATCGTCATCCCCCGGCGTGGGTCGTAGCCATGCGACTTGCGCCATCCCTCCATGAATTTCGCCAGATCGCCGTCCACCTTCGGCGGCATCACGATCTTCAGTTCGACCTGCTGGTCGCCGCCATTGATCCCGCGCCCGCGCAGGCGCAGCTTCTGGCCCGTGGTGGCGCCTCTGGGGATGGTCAGGTTCACCGGCCCGTCCACTGTCGGCGCCGCGACCTTGGCGCCCAGAACCGCCTCGTCCAGCGTGATCGGCAGCGTCAGGAAGATGTCGTCGCCCTCGCGACGGAAATCGGGGTGGGGCGCGACCGAGACGGTCAGATAGGCATCCCCCGGACCGCC
Source organism: Paracoccus sp. UBA5162 (assembly GCF_002413585.1). Classification (NCBI taxonomy): domain Bacteria; kingdom Pseudomonadati; phylum Pseudomonadota; class Alphaproteobacteria; order Rhodobacterales; family Paracoccaceae; genus Paracoccus; species Paracoccus sp. UBA5162. The sequence continues at coordinate 12,063 of NZ_DHXG01000091.1, read as the reverse complement.
CTGGCCCATGCCCGCGCCGCCCTTGCCCTTCAGCCGGATCGTCTGCCCGTCACGCACGCCCCGGGGGATCGTCACCTCGAGATCGCCGCCCTCGGGCAGCGAGATCCGGGTCTTGCCGCCCCTGGCCGCGGTCATGAAATCAACCTCCAGGGCGAAACGGTAATCCTGTCCGCGCATGTGGAATTCGCGCCCGCCCTCCTGCCGGAAACCCTGCCCGAATCCTCCGGCCGCCCGGCGCCCGAACAGATCCGAGAACACATCCGACAGATCCGGATCGCCCTCGAAACCATAATTCTGCGCATAGGGATTGCCGGCCGCCTCCGCATGATCGCGGTAATAGCGGCGCTGTGGCCGTTCGTGACCCTGTTCGTCGATCTCGCCGGCATCGAAGCGGCGGCGCTGTTCGGGGTCTTTCAACAGATCATAGGCCGCCGATGCGGCCTTGAAGCGTTGGGTGGCCGCCGGATCGGGGTTCAGGTCCGGATGATCGGTCTTGGCGATCTTGCGATAGGCTTTCTTGATCTCGGCCTCGCTGGCCGATCTGGTCAATCCCAGATCTGCATATGGATCGCCTGCCATCTTCTGCCCCCTTTGCCCGTCTTTCGGATCAACAAGATAGAACCTGCGCCGGTTTCATCAAGCCTCGCCCGGCCGGCTGTGCGGGGGGCGGCTTCGTCGCCCTGGCCCGGCCCCGGGACGATGCCCGACCGGGCGCGGTTGCGGACGAAAGCGCGACGCCGGCGTCAATAGGGTTGCGGGTGATCCCTGTGCAGCCGGTCGATGGCGCGGACCAGATCCTCGGGCAACGCCTGGTCCATTCCGGCCAGCAGGTGATCGAGCTGTGTCACCGAGGTCGCGCCGATGATCGGGATCGCCTTGAAGGGCCGCGTCGCTTGCCACAGCACGGCCATGTGAACCCGATCCCAGCCGTGACCCGAGGCCAGCGCGCCGAAGGCGTCGGCGGCGGCGATGGCTCGGGCGGTCAGACGCCCACCCAGCCGGCCCTGACCGCCATGCGCCTTGTCCACCGACGCGCGGCTGCCCCCGGGGACCGCGCCGCCGGAATATTTTCCCGTCAGCAGGCCCGCCGCCAGCGGCGAAAATCCCAGCAGGGTCACATCCTCCTGGACGGCCGTCTCGGCCAGATCGGTGTCATAAAGCCGGCAGAGCGGCGAATATTCGTTCTGGATCGCCACGGGTCGGGGCGCGCCGGTCCGGTCCGCCACGTCGCACCAGCGCGCCAGCCCCCATGCGGTTTCGTTCGACAGGCCGAAGGCGCCGATCTTGCCCGCCCGCCGCGCCTGGGACGCGGCCGCGAGAATGTCGGCCATGTGATCCAGTATGCGGGTCTTGTCTGCCTTCGGCGCATGGGACCAGTTCTGCCGGAACGCCCAGGTGCCGCGCACCGGCCAGTGCAATTGGTAGAGATCGATCCGGTCGGTCCGCAACCGCCGCAGCGAACCATCGATGGCCGCGCGCATCGTGGCGCCGTCGCAGGGGGCGCCATCGCGGACCATCTGGCTGGGTCCGGTCATCTTGGTGGCGATTTCGACGCGCTCGCGCCGGCCGGCCCCGGCCAGCCAGCGGCCGACGATCTCTTCGGTGGCGCCGATCGTCTCGCGGCGGACCGGATTGACGGGATACATCTCGGCGCTGTCGAAAAAGGTGATCCCCGCGTCCAGCGCGCGATCCATCTGCCTCTGGGCATCGCCTTCGTCCGTCTGGTTGCCGAAGGTCATCGTGCCGAGGCAGATCGCGCTGACCTCGATGTCGCTGCCGCCCAGTGTGACCCGTTTCATGACCGCTCCGCTTCGTTGACGCGCTGCGGACGGTAGCGATAACCAGGCCGGGTGCAACCCGGCCCGGCGCCATTGCTCACTCGGCCTCGATCCAGCGCGAAAGGGCGTCGATCTCGGCCCGGATCGCGCGGCGGGCGCGCATCAGCCCCGCCAGCTTGCCCGCAACGCCGCCAAGGCTGGCCAGCAGCAGCGCACCGATCGCGGCATGGGCCGCGCCCTGCCCCGGCAGCCAGCCCGTCAGCCCGGCGATCGGCGCCAGACAAAGCCCGGCCAGCAACCCGACCGCGCCCGCGGCACAGCCGCAGGCGCTCAGAGTTGCGGACAGCCGCGCCTGCCGCGCCGCAACCTCGTCCCGCGGCTTTCCGGGCAGGTCCAGGATCAGCCGCGCGGGCGGCGCGGCATCCGTCAGCAGCCGCAGATCATCGGCCGAACGGATCACGCAGGTTGCCGGTTTCATGTCAGCGCCAGGACCAGCACCGCCGCGACCGCGACGATGGCGGCGGCTATGGCCAGCCCGAAAAGCGGATGGGGTGCGCCGCAGCCGCGGCCCTTGCCATGGTCGTGTTCGTTCTTGTCGGTCATGGAAACCTCCTACAGATAGGTGACGTGGCGCGAGCCCCGTACGATGGCGACTTGCAGGTTCGACAGCACCGGAAAGGCCGCGCCGACGACACTGGCGTTCATCAGATTGCCGGCCGATTCGTCGTGCGGCAGCAGGCAGGCATGGCCCAGTTCATGCGCCAGTGTCGCCCGCGCCACGCGCGGCTCGATGGTGACGTAATTATGGGTTCCCGCCATCGAACAGCCGATGGTCGAGGGCGGCTGGATGTCGTTGACGACGATGCCGATCAGCTCGGCGCCATAGCCGATGATCCGCCGCCAGCCGCTTTCGAATTTGCACAGGCTCTGGACCAGTTCGAACCACGAGCCATCCACCCACCAATCGGCGAAAAAGCCGCCCGCGCCGCATTGCACGCTGATGCTGCCACCCGGAGGCGACACACGGGTCTGGCAGAAACCGGTAAAGCGCGCATCGATGTTGCAGGTGCGGTCATAGATCTCGATCACCGCATCGACCTGCGGCTGCAAAGCGGCCTCGGTGGCCAGGGGCGTGCCGTCGATGACCGGAATGATGATCCCGAAATACATCTTCTTGCGCGGCCGGATACCCGCGAGGCTGGCCACGAAATCCAGGATGCCCACCAGCCGCCAGACGATTTCGGTCAGCCAGTTCAGCACCGTCCGGATGATCCCGCCGATCACCGGGATAGACAGGATCAGCCCGATCACGAAGGCGATCACGTCGAGGATGACATTGACGATCGTGCAGACGACGCGCACGACCCATTTGCCGATTGTCACGACGACCCAGCGGACCACCTTGACCGCGACCCAGACCAGCCAGCAGAACAACTTGTTCAGGCACAGCATCCACCATTTGCATGGCTCTTCGCGGCAGCGTTGTTCCTGCCGCTGTTCCCATTCCTCGATCGGCCTTTCGACCTGTTCCTCGACCCATTCCTGGATCTCGCGACATGAGCGACCCATTTCAAACCCCTGACGATATGACACGCCGCGACATGCGGCGCGGTACCAGGTCTAGGAGTTCGGCGTGAATTCGCCATGAGGGCGGCGTGAAAGGCCCTCAGCCCCGGATGTAGCCTGCCGAGGCTTCGATCAGGTGGCGGGTGTAATCCGTCTTGCCCGCGCCGCGGCGCAGGGCATCGACATCCATCACTTCCAGGATGCGGCCATGCTGCATCACCGCCAGCCGGTCGCACATATGCCCGACAACGGCCAGATCGTGGCTGACCATCACATAGGTCAGGCCATGTTCCGCCCGCAGATCGGTCAGCAGGTTCAGGATCTCGGCCTGAACGCTGACATCCAGGGCGCTGGTCGGTTCGTCCAGCAACAGCAGGCGCGGTTCGGCCGCCAGCGCGCGGGCGATGGCCACACGCTGACGCTGCCCGCCCGACAATTGGTGCGGATAGCGGAAGCGGAAGCCGCGTCCCAGTCCCACATCCTGCAGCAGCCGGGTGATGCGGGCGTCGATATCGTCCATGCCTTGCAGCTTCAGCGCCTCGGACAGCACCGCATCGACCGAATGGCGCGGATGCAGGCTGGCATAGGGATCCTGAAAGACCATCTGGACGGTCTTGTGAAAGGCGCGGCTGCGGCGGGTTCCGGTGACGGCCTGCCCGTCCACCTCGATGCTGCCCGACCAGGTGTCGATCAGTCCCGCAATGGCGCGCAGGATCGTCGATTTGCCGCTGCCCGATTCGCCGACCAGACCGAAGCTTTCGCCGCTGGCCACGGTGAAGGCGGCGTGCTGGACCGCGTCCACACGGTCGGGCGCAAAGCCGAACCAGACATTCAGATCGTCGACCGTCAGCATGGCGGCACCGGCGCGGGCCGGGATATTGCACCCCAGCACCCCCGCAGGATATTTCCGGACCGAAGCAGGACCATGTCACAAGCCTCCGGGAAGTTCGGTTTCAAGGCTTTCGGTGATCGGATCGCCGTCGCGCCACGTGTCCTGGCGTTGCAGCACCGGCAGGCGTTCGACCGGCGCATCGAGGCGCGGCAGGCTGTTCAGCAGGCCCTGCGTATAGGGGTGGCGGGCGGCATGCAGATCCTTGGCGGCCAGCGTCTCGACGATGCGTCCGGCATACATGATCAGCACCCGGTCGCAGAATTGCGCGACCAGGTTCAGGTCGTGGCTGATGAAGATCAGTCCCATGCCACGATCGCGGACCAGCCGGTCCATGATGTTGAGCACCTCGGTCCGGACCGATACGTCCAGCGCCGATGTCGGTTCGTCGGCGATCAGAATCTCGGGGTCGGGCGCCAGCATCATCGCGATCATGATGCGCTGACCCATCCCGCCCGAGACCTCGTGCGGATAGGCGCCCATGACCCGTTCGGGGTCGCGGATCTGGACCGCCTCCAGCATTTCCAGCGCCTTGGCGCGGCCCGCGCCCTTCGGGCCGCCGGCATGCAGCCGATAGGCCTCGATGATCTGGTCGCCGATGGTCATCACCGGATTCAGGCTGAATTTCGGATCCTGCATGACCATGCTGATCCGGCTGCCGCGGATCTTGCGCATCTTGCGTTCGGACAGATTCAGGATCGGCTGGCCATGCAGGTCCATCCGCCGGGCGGTGACCCGGCCCGGCGGACGGACAAGGCCAAGGATCGCGCGGCCGGTCATGGATTTGCCCGACCCGGATTCGCCCACCACGCCCAGTCTTTCGCGCCCCAGGTCGAAGCTGACGCCGCGCACCGCCTCGAACATGCCCTGCCGCGTCGGAAAGGCCACCCGCAGATCCCGGACCGAGAGCAACGGCGCGTTCATTCCTTTGCGCCCTTCGGGTCCAGAACGTCGCGCAACCCGTCGCCCAGCAGATTGAAGGCAAGGCTGACGATGAAGATGGCAAGCCCGGGCATCGCCGCGACCCACCAGAAATCCAGGATATAGGTCCGCCCGTCCGAAATCATCGCCCCCCATTCCGGCATCGGCGGCTGCGCGCCCAGACCCAGAAAGCCCAGTCCCGCCGCCGACAGGATGATCCCCGCCATGTCCAGCGCCACCCGCACGATCAGCGACGAAAGGCACAGCGGCCAGATGTGCCGGATCAGCAGCCGCATGCGCCCCGCCCCTTGCAGGCGGGCGGCGGCGATGTAGTCCGCGTTGCGGATGGTCAGCGTCTCGGCCCGGGCAAGGCGGGCATAGGGCGGCCAGGCTGTCAGCGCCAGCGCCAGCACCGCGTTGCCGATCCCTGCACCAAGTGCTGCCACGAAGGCCAGCGCCAGGATCAGCTTGGGGAAGGCCAGGAAGATATCGGTAATCCGCATCAGCACCTGATCGACCCAGCCCCCCGCGAAGCCCGCCACGGTGCCGATGAACAGTCCGATGATCGGCGCGATCAGGGCCACCGTGCCGACGATGAACAGCGTGATCCGCGAGCCGTGGATCAGGCGCGACAGGATGTCCCGGCCAAGCGCATCGGTGCCCAGCAGGTTCTGCGCCGATGGCGGTTTCAGCCGGTTCGCGAGATCCTGCGCAAAGGGGTTTTGCGGGGCCAGCAGCGGCGCGAAAATCGCCATCGCGATCAGCAGGATCAGGATCACCAGCCCGAACATGGCCAGCTTGTTGCCGCGAAATGTCAGCCAGCCCTGATAGATCGCGCCCAGCCGCGCCTGGTTGCGGGTCTGCGGCGCATCGGAAAGCAGCCATGCGCGGCGGGTCATCTGTCGGCTCATTCGGACCTCGGATCCAGCACGCGATACAGGATGTCGCTGAGCAGGTTCAGCGCCACGAAAGAGGTCCCGACGACGACCGTGCCGCCAAGGACCGCGTTCATGTCGCCGGCCAGCAGCGCCTTGGTGATGTATTGGCCCAGGCCCGGCCACGAGAAGATGATCTCGGTCAGCACCGATCCTTCCAGCAGCGAGCCGAAGGACAGCGCGATGACCGTGACCAGCGGGATCGAGATGTTGCGGAAAGCGTGGCGCCAGATCACCGCGCTCTCGGACAGGCCCTTGACGCGGGCGGTGGTGATGTATTCGGCCGAAAGCTGTTCCAGCATGAAGCTGCGGGTCATGCGGCTGATATAGGCGAGGCTGAAATAGCCCAGCAGCGAGGCGGGCAGGATGATGTGGCTGAACGCGTCCTTGAACGCGCCCCAATCGCCCGCGACCAGGGTGTCCACCAGCAGAAGCCCGGTGACCTTGGGAACCATGCCGTCATAGATGATGCCCTGGCGACCCGGCCCGCCGACCCAGCCCAGAATACCGTAGAAGATCAACAGGCCCATCAGGCCCAGCCAGAAGATCGGCATCGAATAGCCGACCAGCGCGACCACGCGGGCGACCTGATCGACGATGCCGCCGCGCCGGGCGGCCGCGATCACGCCCAGGGGCACGCCCGCGAACACGCCGATCAGCGTGCCCAGCGTCGCCAGTTCCAGCGTCGCGGGAAAGACCCGCCTGATGTCGTCGATGACCATTTGCCCGGTCGAGATCGAGCGCCCGAAATCGCCGGTCAGCACCTCGCCCACGTAGCCTGCGAACTGGACATAGAGCGGCCGGTCCAACCCCATCGCCTGATAGGCGGCGTCGTATTGCGCCTGGGTGGCGCGATCGCCGACGACCTTCAACACCGGGTCGATGGGCATGACGCGGCCGATCACGAAGGTGACCAGCAACAGACCCAGCATCGTCAGCAGCAGCGACAGCAGGACGCCGCCGATGCGTCTGGCCTTGCGCCGCGTCGCCGCGGCGCGGTGACCGCCCGGTTCCGGCGGGGTCTTGCCCCGTCCGGTCCCGGTGTTCAGGTCGGCCGCGGAAGACAAGGCCTATTCGCCCTTCGTCACCTGTCGATACATGACCGAGGTGACCGAGCGTCCGGAATTCCAGTTCTGGATATTGTCGCGCAATCCGGTCGGTTCGATGCGCTGGAACAGCGGGATGATCGGGGCCTCGGCCTGATATTGCTTCTGGATGTCGCGATACATCTGGGCGCGCTTGTCGGTGTCCTGTTCCAGCGTCGCGGCCACCGTGGCCTCGTTCATCGACTGCGGTACCGCATAGGCGTTGCGCCAGGCCAGCAGGCCGGTCGCCCGCGCCTCGTCGCTGTTGTCGGGATTATAGGCGAAGGTCGCGGCATTGGTGTTCGGGTCGGAATAATCCGGGCCCCATTCGCCCAGGAAGATCGGCACCTCGCGGGCGCGATAGGCGTCCAGAACCTGCGCGCCGGTCATCTGTTCGATGTTCAGCGTCAACCCCACCTCGGCCATCGACGCCTGCAAGGTCTGTGCCGTATCCACATATTCCCGCAGATCGCGGATCTTGGTGGTGATGGTGCCGCCCTCGATCCCGGCATCGGTCAGAATCTTCCGGGCCTTCTCGACGTCATAGGTCCAGGGGTTTTCGTCCAGCGCGCCCAGATAGCCTTCGGGCAGGAAGGCCTGGCGCACCTTGAACTGGCCCTTCAGGAAGCTGCCCGCGATGCCGTCGTAATTGACCAGGTATTTCATGGCCTCGACCACGGCGGGGTTCGACAGCAATTCGTCCTTCTGGTTCAAGCCCATATAAAGAATTCGGCCGCGCGGTTCGTCCTGGATCTTGACGCCGTCGGCGGTTTGCAGCGCATCGACATCCGTGGGCGACAGGTTGCGGGCCACGTCGATGTCGCCCTGTTCCAGTTGCAGGCGCTGCGCGCTGGATTCGGCGACATTCTTGACGATCACGCGGCTCATCGCCGGCGCGCCCTGGAAATAATCCGGGAAGGCGGTCATCTGGACCGCCTCGTTCGGCCGCCAGGCATTCAGCACGAAAGGCCCCGAACCCGCGTCGTTGTTGGACAGCCAGGTATTGCCCATGTCGTCGCCCTCGGCGTTGCTCATGACCAGTTCCTTGTCCACCACGCTGCCGATATTGGCGGTCAGGCAGTTCAGCACGAAGGATTGGGCATAGGGCTTGTCCAGCTTGATGGTCAGCGTGTTGCCGTCGGCCTTGACCATCTCGTCGACGTTTTCGGGGGTAAAGCCGAACTGCGTCAGGATGAAGGAAGGCGTCTTGTTCAGCTTCACGGCGCGCTGGATCGACCAGGCCGCGTCTTCTGCGCGGACCGGATTGCCGGAATGGAACTTGACGCCGTCGCGCATCTTGAAGGTGATGGTCTTGCCGTCCTCGCTGATCTCCCAGCTTTCGGCCAGGCTGGGCTTGAAGCCGGCTTCCATGTCCATCGGATCGAAATCGACCAGCCGGTCATAAAGGTTCTGGGTGACGTCGTTGCCCGAGAACTCGAAGGACTGCGCCGGGTCCAGCGTGATGATGTCGTCGATGGTGGCGGCGACGACCAGCACGTCGGCCGGGGTCTGGGCAAAAGCGGCGGGCGCGACGGCGATGGCCGATGCCAGAAGAATCGCACGCGAAGTGAGCAAAGCTTTCATGGTCGTTTTTCCCTGTCGGTTGGTCATGCCCCGTGAGCCGGGTTTCATGCCGATCAACGTGGCGCAATGTCGGAAAAGAGACAAGGCCCCGCTTGCGCGACGGCGTGCCGGGCGTTTCGCCCGGTGGCGTATCCCCGAACCTGCGGCCGCGCCTGTCAGCGACGGATCCGCGATTTCAGCGCCTTGCGAAATGCCGCCAACCAGGCCCGCGCGTCGAAACCCGCCGGCGGCGCGGCAGCATAAAGCTGATCGTCCAGCCGCGCCAGGATCACCGGAGCGGGGCGTCCGTTCCAGCGCAGATGCCGCTGGGCGGCTGCGCGCAAGGCGGGCAGATCGCCGGACCTTGCGGCGCGTCGCATGGCGCGCCCATGCGGGCTGGGCAGACTTTGCCGAATGCGCCGTCGCAGCCGGCCAGAACCCGCGATCCCCTGCCCGCGCAGCAGCAGCGCCAGCGCAGACGCCATCCCCGCCCCCACCAGCATGACCGCGGCCGCGTCCTGCCGTGCCGCCGCCTTGTCCGCGGATCCGGAATTCGCGCCGAACCCGGCAAAACCGAAAGGAATGGGTTTCATTGCCGCGACCTCGATCCGACGGCTGTCGGTGTCGAACCACGGAAATGCCGCGGCGCGCAGGATCGCGGGCTCGCCGGTGGTCGGGCGCAGTTCCCATTCCCAGACGACGCGGGCCACCGGACCCTTTTCCGTCAGGACCGTCTCGCGGATTTCGGGCCGGGTAAAGCTGATCAGCCACGGCTCGCTGAGGTCGGGACGCGGCGGCAGGTCATGGGCCATCGCGCCAAGCGCCTCGATGGTGACGCGGCGGGTCAGAACCTGATCCTTGCGCAATTGCCCCGGCTGGGCCGACAGGTCGTCGGTCAGCGTCAACTGGCTGGCCGCCAGCGGACGATAGCCGCCGGGAAACGGCTTGACGCCGATCTTGACGGGCGGCGCGGTCACGTCCCGCGTGGCGCGCTGGCCGTCCGCAGTGACATAGGTCAGCCGATGTGTCACCGGGCCGATCCTGACCGGCCCGTCACGGCGCGGAAACACCGCGATCCTGCGTTCGAAGATTTGCAGAAGCTTGCCGTTGACCCGCTCTTTCCGCCAATCGTCGCGAGCGGTCTGAATCCAGTCGTACTCGCGCGAATCGGGAAACTGCATCTGCTCCAGCGACACGGTCAGGTCATATTCGCCGCGCACCGTCAGCGCGATCATCTCGGCGACGACGGGATTGCCGCGATCATAGAGCAGCATCAGCCGCGCCATCGGCTGTTCCGCACGCGCCGCCGAAGCCATCGCCAGCAGCAGGACAAGGAAAAGGCGCGTCACCATGGATCGCCCTCTACCGGCCGGATCAGACCCATCCGGGCGCGGCGGTCGAATTCGGCCCGGATGCGCAGCTTCAGGAACGCGCCCGGATCGTCGGCGATCGTGTCCAGCCACTCATCCGTCGCGGCCAGGCCCTTGGCGTCAAGCCTGCGCTGCCATTCCGGGCCGGACAGGTTGGCCAGCAGATCGGTGATCGGCCTGTCCCCGGCGGGTGCGCCGCCCGCGCCCTTGATGCGGCCCGGCGCCGTGCTTTCGCCCACCACCACGGGCGCCAGCGCCGCCACCAGGTCACGATTGGAACGGGCCTGATCGTCGGTCGGATTGGCAAACAGCGTCGCGTCGAAATAGGCAACCGACAGCGCGTATTCCCGGGTCGCGGCCAGGCTGAGGCCGCGATTATAGGTCTGGCCGCGTCCCGCCGCCGCGAAAGCCTCGTCGGCGGCCTTGTAGTCGCCCAGCCGGAACAGGGCGACGCCGCGCGCCGCCGGATCGTCCAGCAACCGCACCGCCGCGCCGTCCCAGCCTGCGCGCAGGGCCAGCCGCCCAAGCGCCGACGGCCCCGCAACCGCCAGCGCGGCCAGACCGGCCGCAAGGATCAGCAGGGCCGCCGGCCTCACCGCTGCCTCCGCAGCATCAGCAACAGCGGCAGACCTGCAAGGGCGGCCAGAAACGGACCAAGATCGCGATATTGCAGCGATCGCAGCACCGGATCGCGCCGAAGCGCACCGCCACGGCGCAACCGAGCCGCCAGACCCGGCAGATTCGCCAGCGTCGCGACGGCGCCGCCCCGGACCAGCTCGGCCAGAGCATCGGGCGGCGGGACCGATGCGCCCCGGGCCAGCCCCTCGACGCGCAGGGCCGAGATGCGCACGCCCCGGTCGGCCAGTCGGTCGGCCTCGGCCGTGGCGGCGGCGTCGATGCCGCCGCCGTCCGAAATCAGGATCAGATCGGCACGCTGCAATCCCTCCAGCATCTGCCCCGCCCGTGCCAGCGCGGCGGCGGCGCGCGTGCCCTGTCCCGGCATGGTCTCTGAATCCAGCACCCCGATCTGCGTCCGCAGGCTGGCGATATCCAGCGTCGGAGCCGAGGCCGTGAATCCCTCGCCGCCATACAGCACCAGGCCGACCGGCCGTCCCGCCAGCGCCTGCGCCAGCCCCGCCGCCGCGAATTTCGCCTGGCTCAGCGCGCCTCCCTGCGCAACCGATGGCGACAGATCGACCGCCAGCACCACCGCGTCGGTCTGCACCAGCACCGGCGCATCTCCGCGGGGCAGCGCCGGCCCCGCCAGCCCCAGGACCAGCGCCGCCAGGCCGGCGGGCGCCAGCAGAAGCTGCCACGGCCTCTGTCGCCCGGTCAGCGCCCCAAGTGCCTGCATCGCGCGCAGCATGTCACGTGGCATCACCTGTTGCCAGCCGCCGGCATCCGGTATGCGCAGCAGGATCAGCGCCACCAGCCCGGCCAGCGGCAGCAATCCGATCAGCCAGAGCGGCCGCAACAGGATCAGCCCGTCCAACCGCGCCTCCTGATACCGATCAGCAGCAGGCAAAGGGCCGCGCCCGTGGCGGGCCAGACCCACAGGGATCGCCAGACCCGCATCGACGGCCGGTCCGACGGGTTCGGCTCCAGCCGGTCCAGGCTGCCGGCCATGTCGCGCAAGTCGCCGGTCGTGCGGACACGAAAGCTTTGACCGCCAGCCTGCCGCGCGATGGCGCGCAGCGTCGCCGTATCGACGGCATCGCGCGAGGCGGGGCGGTTTTCCAGATCCTCGGGGCCAAGGGCGATGGAATGGATGCGGATGCCGTGGTCGCGCGCCAGCCGCGCCGCCTCGACCGCCGGAACCCTGCCCGAGGTATCCACCCCGTCCGACAGCAGCACGATCACCCGCGAGGGCGCATCGCTGGCCGCAAGCCGTTTGGTGGCCAGCCCGATCCCGTCCGAGATCGCGGTGCCGCGGCCCGAAATGCCGATCTGCGCCTC
>NZ_DHXG01000015.1:22859-27764 GCF_002413585.1 Paracoccus sp. UBA5162 | reverse complement strand
GAAAGCGGGGATGGCGGGCGCGGCAGCGCTCGTCCTCGACGAGTTGCAGCTCTTCGGACATAGACCGTTTGCCGACGAACCCGATCCGCGGCCACTCCCAGACGCCGGAACCGTCGAAGGCGCGATCGCGGATATCTTCGACGCCATGGTCGTCGCTCTCGGCGACACCCGGCTCGAACCCGATCTCGAAGACCTGCTCTGGTCGACCACCAACGTCTTCCACCGCATGGCGACCCGCATCGACCGCAAGCTCGACGACAACGAACAGGCGCAGCGGCGTGCGCAGCGCAGCCAGGACGGGTCCGAGGTCCGCTCGGTCGAACTGGAACGCCTGATCGCAGAAGGGCTGACGCTCACCGAACAGCGCAACGCCTATGACGGCATGCGTGATCTCGCTGCCGAGCAATTCGAGGCGCATCTCGGCCTGACCTGGCACCCGCGTTCCGGCAGCCACATCAGTCGCAAGCACATGACCGCCGCGATGATCGACAGCCGCGACTATCTCAACGCCAAGCGCAAGACCGAACTCGAACCGCTCATCCCAACGGGCACCAAGATCGCCTTCACCGGCGGGCAGGACGTGAATGACACCGGAGCTATCTGGGCCGCGCTCGACAAGGTCCGCACCAAGCACGACGACATGGTGCTGCTGCATGGCGGTTCTCCCAAGGGTGCCGAACGCATCGCGGCCTGCTGGGCCGACAATCGCAAATGCCAACAGATCGTCTTCAAGCCGGACTGGACCCGCCACGGCAAGGCCGCGCCGTTCAAGCGGAATGATCTACTCTTGGAAACCTTACCAATCGGACTGATCGTGTTTCCCGGCTCGGGGATCACCGACAATCTCGCCGACAAGGCCAAGGTGCTCGGCATCCCGCTATACGATTTCCGCAGCGCGAAAGGCGAGTCATCATGACCCGTGATGCGCATATCGCATCGCGTTGCGCTCAGCGGGAATATTCCGTGAACACCGCAGATATGCTATGTTCCAGCAGCGCCGTGGCGGTGGTGGAGGCGCAGCCCATAAGAGGAATCCGCCCATGTTCGTATCCGCATTTCTAAGTGTTATCGGCCTCGGTTTCCTCGTCTGGATGCTGTTCGCACTGGCCGTCTACGCGCTGCCCGCCTTCGTCGGCGTAAGCGTCGGCATGTATGTCTACGACACCGAAGCGGGCGTGATCGCGGCATTGGTGGCTGGTATGTTTGCCGCCGTCTTCACCTATCTCATCGGCCAGATCATCTTCGCCAAGGTCCAGTCCATCCCCATTCGTTTGGCCATCGGTGCGCTCTTCGCTGCCCCTGCCGGCGTCGCCGGGTTCTCTGCGATCAAGGGCCTGTCGCAGATCGGCGGCGCTTCCGAAGGCTGGACACTGGCCTTCGCGATCATCGGCGGGATCGTCACCGCTGGCACCGCCTGGGTGCGGATCGCAAGCCTCGCCGGCCCCATCGGCGAGGATGATGGGCAGCAAACAGACGCCATGCAGGCGAGTTCGTTCGCGAACGATCGCTGAAACCACGCCGCCAAAGACCATGCAGCATCACGGTATAGAGCGAGGCACGTTGAAGCTCGAATATGGGTGTTCGGCCGAGCGCGTCTGATCTCGTTCGAGCGCCCCGACCGAACACAGCACATATCGAACACCGCCAAGCCTCAGTGGGAGGGAACATTCTCGCATCGCCGGGAGAGCTTGGCGATGAACATGCTCTGCGCCGTTCTGCACGCCAGAGCCTGTCTTTCTCCGATCGACATTGCCGATGGATTGCCCGGTTCGAGGGTGGCGGTCATTTCTCGTTCCATGCCCTCGTCACCCGCGTCCGTCACGGCCTCTCATTGGGCTGATCTGACCGGGATCGGCTGACGCCTCGACCGCCTCAGCCGCAACGCCGGGTTTCCCCCGTCCCCAACCGCGCATGTCCTTGCGTCTCGTACTGCCACTTCAATTTTTTTGCTTGCGCTTCGCGTAGTTGCCACAAACCTTCTGCCCACATAGGTCAAGCTGGCACCAGTTGTTTGACGCTCAAAGACTGAGATGCCGAGAAATTCTTCGACTTTGTGTACCCGACGAGAAACAGCGGATTGACCTATACCAAGCTTCTGCCCTGCTTTGCGAAAGCTACCCGCGGCAGCCACAACGCGAAGTATTTCCAGATCACGCAGATCAATGCCGATCACCGGAATTTCTCCTTAGTTCGCAATCGACTGCCTTCAGCTTGAGAGAGCTGAAAGAGCTTTTGGCAACATGGAAGCCAAAACCGCTTAACATCAAATCAGACGCTGATGTTCGCAAAGGCGGCTTTTGCTGCAGTAACGGCGTTCATCGCAGCGGGAACGCCAGCATAAACCGATACTTGCAGGACGATTTCGACGATTTCTTCTCGCGTCACGCCCGTATTCATCGCGGCTCTTATATGGAACTCAAGCTGCCCCTGAGCGGTGCCCATGGCCGCCAGCATGGCAACGGTGAGCATTTCACGCGTGCGTAGATCAATTCCATCACGGCTGACGATATCGGAGAAGGCATAGCCCAGAATGAGTTCTGCTGCCTCGGGCGAAAAGGCATCAAGATTGGCCTGGACCCGGTTCGGTGCACCCGGCTCAAGCCGTTCAAGCAGGCCCATGGCGGATGCGAGAGGCTCTCTTTCCCGGCTCATGCGTTCACCCCTTTCATGCCTTCGACGGTGTAGCGTTCGCCTGAAGCGGCACCGGGCGGGACCAGGCGGTTGAGGTCGTCGAGATCTTCGCGCGTCAGTTCGACAGAAAGTGCGCCAACATTCTGTTCGAGGTATTTCGAGCGTTTGGTTCCTGGGATGGGAACCATCGAGACGCCATGCTCTTTCCCTTGTGCGATCACCCATGCAAGAGCGACCTGTGCTGGGGTGCAGCCTTTGTCCGACGCCATCGCCTGAACCGCTTGCACGATGAACAGGTTGCGATTGATGCTTTCGTCCGCGAAACGCGGATTGGAACGGCGGAAATCATTGTCGGCCAAGCCATCGGTCGAGCTCATCGCGCCCGTCAGGAATCCACGACCCAAGGGCGAATATGGCACAAATCCAATCCCCATCTCGCGGCAGGTGTCGAAGACTCCGTCTTCGGGATCGCGCGTCCACAGCGAATACTCCGATTGAAGCGCCGTAATCTGATGAACCGCATTAGCCCGGCGAAGCGTTGTGGGACTGGCTTCGCAGATCCCGATGTGCCTGATCTTGCCCTCATCCACGAGCTGCGACAGTGCCTCCATCACTTCTTCAATCGGCCGTTCTTTCTCGATCCGGTGGATATAGTAGAGATCGATTGTCTCGACCCCGAGACGCTTGAGCGACTTTTCGCAAGCTTCACGAATGTAAGCGGGATCGTTGGAGATGCCGCGCGCGTAGGCACCAGGTTCTCGGCGGATGCCGAACTTCGTGGCGATCGTCACGGCATCGCTTCCGCGTTCGGCAATCAGGCGGCCGATCAATTCTTCGTTGTGACCGAGGCCATATGTCTCAGCTGTATCAAGAAAGCTCACGCCAAGGTCGATGGCCCGATTGAGCGTCGCTAAAGACTGCTCGTCGTCGCGGGGGCCGTAGAATTCACTCATGCCCATACAGCCGAGACCGAGGGCGGAGACGGTCAATGGGTTTTCGGCAGACCCAAGCTGAACTGTCGAAATCGATGTTGATTCTGGTGTCATTGGTGATGCTCGCTCCATATCCTGTGGTTTATCCAAACCTAGACCTGCATGATGTGGACTTGTAGAGAACCCAATGCATCCCTATGCTGCAAATATGCAGCACTCTGACTGGAACACCATTCGGGATTTTCTAGCGGTCGCGCGAGGCGGTAGCCTCAATCAGGCCGCCAACACACTGGGTGTCAATGCAACCACCGTTGGCAGACGCGTAGAGTCATTAGAGGCAGCCTTGGGTGTACGCCTCTTCCAAAGGGCGCAAACAGGATTCGTTCTCACCGACGAAGGTCGCGATCTTGTCGATCGCGCCGAGAAGGTTGAGGATGCCGCACTGGCGTTCGAGCGCCGCGCTGAGCCTACTGATACAGTAAGCGGTCACGTTCGACTGGCGACAGCCGAAAACCTCGCCAACTTTATCATCCTCCCAGCGTTGAGTTCGCTGCGCAGAAAGCACCCCAATCTAGTGGTTGAGGTCTTGACCGACATTCAATCCGCCAACCTTCATCGACGGGAAGCGGACCTCGCGCTTCGGTTGGTCCGCCCAACCCAGGGCAACGTCACGATCAAACGGTTGGGTGAAATGCGCTATGGCCTCTACGCATCGTCCGAGTATCTCTCTCAACAGGGCGGTACTGAAGTTAGGAGCGACGCGGGCCGTCTTGATACGGATCACTTCATCGCGTGGTCGGATAGCTACCAGGACCTTCCGGCAGCAAAATGGGTTGAACGAACACTTCAGGGCAGAAGTCCGGCACTTGTCGTAACCAGTCTCTATGCACAGCTAGTCGCCGCTCGCGAGAGTCTTGGGATGGCGGTCTTGCCGTGCTTTCTAGCGGCGAACGAGCCCTCCCTGCGCCACGTGCCAAGTGAGGCGGATACCATCAAACAAGACCTATGGCTTGTCCTGCACTCAGACTTGGTCGCATCGGCCCGGGTCAGAGCGGTTGCTGACTTTGTGGAAGAGATCGTGAGCAACAGCATTGGACAACTCTCGAAATTCAGCGAGAAACATTGAAGAGTTTTGCCGAGGTGACCTGAGGCTGCGCATTTATGAGCCGCGACGCGAACCTCTGTGATGGCAGGCATCGAACACTGTGGTTACCTTCATGCATCTTCTGCGAAAGTCTGCTCCAAAAGTGCCAAGTAAGCAGCGCGTAAGCAGGTGTTACCGAAGCTGCCCAATTCTATCTATATGATTTTATTGAAGAAATGGCGCACCCGACAGGATTCG
>NZ_DHXG01000015.1:427-22548 GCF_002413585.1 Paracoccus sp. UBA5162 | reverse complement strand
CAGGATTCGAACCTGTGACCTCTGCCTTCGGAGGGCAGCGCTCTATCCAGCTGAGCTACGGGTGCATACCGTTCGCGAGATGCTTACGCCATGCTTACGCAAGATTTTCGGCTCGTTAAAGAGCGAACCCGATATCCGCTCAAGCCGTTGTTTAGTCACTTCTTTCTTCCAACACCTTTCGCTTTCGCCAGACTTGACATCCGCCTTCGGAGGGTAGCGCTCTATCCAGCTGAGCTATGGGTGCTTACCGTATCGCAACTGCTTACGCAGTGCTTACGTGAACTTTTCGCGAGTTGAAAGATCGAAATGAAGGCCTTGCGAATCCTTGCTGCTATAGTCTTTCTTCATCTCCTCTTTTTCACGCTTCCTGTTGACATCAGCCTTCTAATGTCAACTTTTTTGTCCACTCGCACGACGGGGGCAAAACTGAACCGGATCTCGCGCCCCAGACTGAATCGACAGCTCGGATTTTCGCCGCCCGAACGGTGGCATCCATTCTTGATGGGAACCTGGTGTATTCTCAAGGTCTCGTGCTCTTGTCCGCTCCCCGGGTCACTGTTTCATTTGAGGCTCATCTTCCGGATGAAGCTGCAACGAATGCCTTTGTAAGGTGGCCGTCGTTCCAGATCAGCCATGGAAGCCTCGGGCGTCTGGATAACCCCGGACGGCATTCTGTGCAATTCGCAGGGCTGCGAAATTCCGACATCGCCTCGCCCGCCTGACGGCGGTGGTGTCATGAGCTTGACTGGCAGGACTGACCCTGCGCGCCGCTGCCGACGTTTCGACAGGATGGCTTTTGCAGGGATCAGCGATCTGCCAATCGCTCGATGTCTCGGGCGATGTCCTCGGCGAGGCGGGCAACCTTGTCCTGCGCGTCGCTACGTTGCGCATAGGCCCGCAGACCGAAAATCTCGGCCTGCAACCGGCAGGCCAGACGTTCGGGATCAGTGCCGTCGGGCAGTTCGCCGGCAGTCTGGGCTGCGCGGAATGCGGTGGCAAACTCTGCCTCCATTCCCTCCATGATCTCTTCGGTCAGACGGCGCAGGACCGTGTCGTCGTCAGGCGTCTCCAGCAGCGTCTTGACCAGCATGCAGGCGCGCGAGGGCACCGCGTCGGCCTGAATGCAGCCCAACGCCCGCACATAGGCTGCAAGTCCGGCCAATGGCGATGCTTTCGCGACCCTTGCCTGTCGAAGCTGTTCGCGCGATCGCCGTGCGTAGATGTGAAGCGTCTCGGCAAACAGCGCCTCCTTGGACCCGAAGGCCGCATAGATCGAGCCGGGTCGCATGTTCAAGGCCGCTTCGAGGTCCTTCAGCGACGTCGTGTGATAGCCCTTGCGCCAGAACAGCGCCTGTGCCCTGGCAAGCACCTCGTCCCTGTCATAGCCGGCTCGCCTGGCCATCCGCGCACCCATCCGTTCGATTCATGAGCAAGTGTTCAAAAATAACTTGAACAAGTGCTCAAGTAAAGCTACTTGCCAAGTCGAACACTTGATCGATCACTCAAGAAAGGACGATCCGATGGCCGATTTCACTCTTCACACGCTGGAAAGCGCCCCCGAGGAAAGCCAGGCGCTTCTTGAAGACAGCCGCAAGGGCTTTGGCCGCGTTCCCGGTCTGCATGCGGTGATGGCAGAGGCTCCGGCCCTTCTGGACGGCTACAAGCATCTGCATCAACTCTTTGCGCAAAAAACCAGCTTCAACAAGGACGAGATGACGGTCGTCTGGCAGACCATCAATGTCGAGCATGGATGCCATTATTGCGTGCCCGCACATACCGGGATCGCCAAGATGATGAAGGTGGACGACGCGATCACCGAGTCGCTGCGAAACGAAACGCCGCTGCCCGATGCGCGTCTCGAAGCCTTGCGGACCTTCACGCTGCAGGTGGTGCGCCAGCGCGGCGATCTCGGCGAGGACCAGGTGCAGGCATTTCTTGAAGCGGGCTACACCAAGCGCCAAATCCTCGAAGTGGTCCTGGGCGTGGCGCAGAAGGTGATGTCGAACTACACCAATCATCTGGCACAAACACCGGTGGACGAGCCAATGAAGGCTTTCGCCTGGACCAAGGCTTCCGCAGCCGCCTGAGGCTCGATGCAGCCGTGCGATAATGTCGCATCGGACGGGTCCGAACTCGGGCCCGTCTTCCTGCGTTCGACAACGATCCGCCCCGCCGCTCTTGCGCGCCGTCCCGACCGGACGCCGAGAAAAGGACCCGACCCATGCCCCGATCCGATACCCTGAACCGCAGATTCGTCCTGGCCGAACGCCCAAGAGGCGAGCCGGATGACAGCACGCTGCGGCTGGAAACCGGCGATGTGCCGGCGCCCGGCAAGAACCAGATGCTGCTGCGCAACGAATATCTGTCGCTCGATCCCTACATGCGCGGTCGGATGAGTGACGCGCCCTCCTACGCCGCGCCTGTCGGAATCGGAGAGGTCATGGTCGGCGGCACCGTCGCGCAGGTCGTCAGTTCGGATATCGACGGCTTTGACGAAGGCGACTGGGTTCAGGCCTTCGGTGGCTGGCAGGATTATGCGCTGTCCGACGGTACCGGTGTCCTGAACATGGGCAAGAACCCCGAAAATCCGTCCTGGGCGCTCGGGGTTCTGGGCATGCCGGGGCTGACCGCCTGGGCCGGCCTGACCCGGATCGGTCAACCGAAGGCCGGCGAGACGCTGGTCGTTGCCGGGGCCAGCGGCCCTGTGGGTGCGACGGTCGGCCAGATCGGCAGGATCCTCGGGCTTCGTGTCGTGGGCATCGCTGGCGGTCCCGAGAAATGCGCCCATGTGGTCGATGCCCTCGGGTTCGACGACTGCATCGACTACAAGTCCGAGGGCTTTGCGCAGGCTCTGGAAAAGGCGGTTCCGGGTGGAATCGATATCTATTTCGAGAATGTCGGCGGCGCGGTGTTCGATGCCGTCATGCCGCTTTTGAACCCGTCCGCGCGGATCCCGGTCTGCGGGTTGATTTCGCAATACAACGCCACCTCGCTGCCGGATGGCCCGGACCGGCTGAATCTGCTTTTGGGAACCATCCTGCGCAAGCGGATGACCATGCGCGGCTTCATCGTCTTCGATGATTTCGGCCATCTCTATCCCGAATTCGCCGAACAGATGCGCGCATGGGTGAAGGAGGGGAAAATCAAGTATCGCGAGGAGGTCATCGAAGGTCTGGAACAGGCCCCGCGCGCATTCGTTGGCTTGTTGCGGGGCGAGGCCTTCGGCAAGCGCGTCATCAAGCTGAATCGCTGAAAAGATCAGGAAAAGGAAAGATTCCGATGAAGATACTCATGGTTCTCACATCCCACGACCGGTTGGGCGATACCGGCAAGAAGACCGGCTTCTGGCTGGAAGAATTTGCGGCCCCCTATTACGTCTTCAAGGATGCCGGTGCCGAGATCACGCTGGCCTCGCCCAAGGGTGGCCAGCCGCCGCTGGATCCGTCAAGCGATTCCGAGGACGCGCAGACCGAGGCCACGAAGCGGTTCAAGGCCGATGACGCGGCCCAACGCGCGCTGGCCAACACCGCCGTGCTGTCCACCGTTTCGGCCGACGGATTCGACGCCATTTTCTATCCCGGCGGCCACGGTCCGCTCTGGGATCTGGCCGAGGATGGCGACAGCAGGTCGCTGATAGAAGCCTTCGCCGCGAACGACCGTCCCATCGGCGCGGTTTGCCATGCCCCGGCGGTGTTCCGGCATGTCGAGGGTTCGGACGGCAAGCCGCTTGTTTCCGGCAAGAAGGTCACAGGCTTTGCCAACACCGAGGAAGACGGTGTCGGCCTGACCGATATCGTGCCGTTCCTGGTCGAGGACATGCTGAAGAAGAACGGCGGCGACTACCAGAAGGGCGATGATTGGACCTCGTTCGTGGTGACGGATGGAAAGCTGGTGACCGGCCAGAATCCGGCCTCGTCAGAGGCTGCCGCACACAAGCTGCTGAGCCTTCTGTAAAATGCAAAGGCGGGGCGGTGTTGCCGGCCTTCCCGCCATGCCGGGCCCGTGCCCGGGGGCGCGCACGCATTCCGACCAACGGAGAAAACGATGAACATCCTTGTTGCCGGCGCCACTGGCCAGACCGGTCTGCGCCTGATCCAGGCGTTGAAGACGAAGGGCCATTCCCCGATCGCGTTGGTGCGGGATTCGTCCGACACCGGCCAGCTTCCCTCCGAGGTGCAGATCCGCCGGGGCGATCTGACGGACCTGCGGGACGGGATCTGCGAGGGCTGCGAGGCGGTGATTTTCGCGGCGGGCTCGGGCAGTTCCACCGGACCCGAGATGACTGACAAGGTCGATCGCGACGGCGCCAGGCGTCTGGTGGACCTGGCTGTCCGGGCGGGCGTGCGGCGCTTCGTCATGCTCAGTTCCGTCGGCGCCGACAATCCCGACGGGGACAGCAAGCTTGGACACTACCTTCAGGCCAAGCACGATGCCGACGAGCATCTGATCTCTTCGGGGCTTGAATTCGCCATTCTCCGCCCTGTCGCGCTGACCGACGACGAGGGCACGCGAAACATGCGCTTTGGCGATGAAGTCGACGTGACCGGCAAGGCCGCACGAGGCGATGTCGCCGCCGTCCTGGCCGACGCGGTTGACAACCCGGAATGGACCGGAAAGGTTCTGACCATGCAGTCGATCTAGGCGCAGCGATCCGGCGCCGACCGGCCCATGTCTTGGCTATGTCTCAACGGCGCTCAGGTAGGCTTTCAGCGCCACCGCGTTGTTGTGTTCGTCATCTTTCGCGCCATAAACCAGCGTGACCCGGCCCGATTCCAGTCGCTGGCGCAACGCTGCGACAAGATCGTGGTTTGCATCCAGTTCGCCCGCATAGCGGCGCTTGAATTCCTGCCACTTGTCCGGGTCGTGATCGAACCAGTCGCGCAGGCCGTCACTTGGCGCGATGTCCTTCATCCAGTCATCCAGTTCCAGCGCCTCTTTCGAGACGCCGCGCGGCCAGATGCGATCCACGAGGATCCGCTGTCCGTCGGATGGGCCGGGCTTTTCATAGGCACGTCTCAACCAGATTTGGGTCATCTTTCCTCCTTCGGCATATCGCCCGCTCCGGTCAGCACCATGTCCATCGGAATGTCGTGGGGCTGCGGATAGATCGTGGCGATGGCGGCAACGGGATGACCCACACCGATGAATATCGGCCTGGACGGCAATGCCGCCAGTGTCCGGTCGAAAAACCCGCCGCCATGGCCCAGCCGGAAAAGCCTGCGGTCGTAGCCGACCACGGGCGCGATGAGGATGTCCGGCACGACCTCGTCCGTTCCGACCGGGTTCGGAATGTTCCAGACGCCGCGTTCCCAGCGGCAATCGGGTCGCCATTCGCGGAACGCCAGGGGCTGGCCCTCGGCGACGACGACCGGCAATGCGGCGCGCGATCCCTGCGTGCAGGCCCGCTCCATCCAGCCGCGCAGATCGAGTTCGCCGCGAAAGGGCCAGTAGAGGCTGATGACGGTATCGGGACCGTGATCGACGATTCGGTCAAGCTCTGCACCGACCGCGACGGCAACCCTGGCCCTTTCTGCCGCCGAAACCCCGAGGCGCAGGTCGATGAGGCGCGCGCGCTCGGCCTTGCGCCAGCGGGCGACGTCGCGTTTCTGAACCGGATCGACGGCCGCAATGCCGTCTTGCATGGTCTCCAGTT
This sequence comes from Paracoccus sp. UBA5162, assembly GCF_002413585.1. Classification (NCBI taxonomy): domain Bacteria; kingdom Pseudomonadati; phylum Pseudomonadota; class Alphaproteobacteria; order Rhodobacterales; family Paracoccaceae; genus Paracoccus; species Paracoccus sp. UBA5162. Next base: position 16,895 of record NZ_DHXG01000015.1, on the reverse strand, counting down.
CGTGGGCGAAGCAGGGTGGCGAGGCGTATCCATCCGCCGGGGTTCGGTTCATCGGCTCGCTCCTTGCTGCCGGTCGAAAATCAACCCGTCCGAAAGGGTCATCCCGGCGTGACAGGCATCGTCTCGGCAAGCATCAATGACTGACGTTGACGCGAGACAGGAACCGGGCGCCGCCGGCGGAACCGGAATTCCGATCATGCCGGCCTCAGGCTCGGTGGCGTCGATCGGCCGTATCCGCCGCGCCAGTCCACAATATTACCGTGAATCGATGCGGCGATGCGGCTGGCACGCTCGATCACATGCGCCGCACCTTCCGGCGGACAGGTTTCGCGGGCGGTCTGTGAAAACAGATCGAGCCAGCGATCGAAATGTGCTTGCTCCACCGGCAGCCCAAGATGCGCCTGCATCGGAGAGCCGTGGTAGCGACCTGTCATCAGGGCGACGGAAGACCAGAAATCGACCATCCGGTCGAGATGCGGCGGCCAGTCGGTGATCCGTTCGGCGAAGATCGGACCCAGAAGCGCGTCTCGCCTGATCCGGTCGTAGAATCCGTGAACCAGACGGGTCAGAACAGCGTCATTCAGCCCTGTCCGGTCCATCAGGGCCGATGTGATCTCTGGCCTGAGGGTGACGGTTGCTTTGGGCGTCGCTAGGGGAGGGGGCATGTCATTCACACTTGAATAGGCATTTTCAATGCTGTTTTATAGAGCCGACACGCCCACGTAAACCCCGACGAGATTTTCTGATGCGTCTGACCGCCTTCACCGATTTCGGCCTCCGGGCGCTGATGCGGATCGCCAGCGAACCGGAACGCGCCTTTTCGACCGCCGAGATCGCCGATGAGTTCGGCATATCCCGCCATCACCTGACCAAGACCATGGCGGCGTTGGCCAATGCGGGTTTTCTGACAACGAGACGTGGTGCCGGAGGCGGGGCGATGCTGGCCCGACCGGCGGCGCAGATCGGACTGGGCGAGGTGGTGCGGGTTCTGGAACGCGATCAACCGCTTGTCGAATGCTTTCGGGTCGATGGCGGGGCCTGCGTGATCACGCCGCAATGCCGTCTGAAATCCTTTCTTTTCGCAGCCGAAGCCGCGTTTCTGGACCGGCTCGACCATTTCACCCTGGCCGATTGCGCGCTGGATCCGCGCGGTCGGCCTGTAAAGGAGGCATTGTCGTGAAGCTGAGGCTGACCGAAACGGGCGTCGAAGTCGCCGCGGAAGACCTTGCCCCGCTTCTGGAACTGGATCCGTCCGATCTGCGCCGTCAGATGCGCGACGGAGCGGTGACAACCCGGTACGAGGTCGGCCAGGACGCGGATGCGGGCCGGTTCCGTGTCACCTTTCAATCCGCCGATTGGCGGGTCAGGTTCACATGCGCCAGCGATGGAACCGTGCTGAAACGACTGCGCAACAGGCGCGGCGGATGATGTCGTCCGGGACAGCGGTTGCGTCCGAAGTCATGACAGGCTGGATCGAATTCGCCGCCGCGATCGCGGTGTTCTTTCTCAGCCATTCGCTGCCGTTGCGTCCGGCCGTCCGCGCGCGTGGCGTCGAATATCTGGGCCGCGGCGGCTTTGGCCTGCTGTATTCGGCGCTGTCGATTGCGGCGCTGGCCTGGATGATCGGCGCCGCGGGTCGCGCGCCCTTCGTGCAGCTTTGGCCGCGGCAGACCTGGCAAACCCTGGTGCCGTTGATCGCGATGGCACTGGCATGCCTGATTGCCGCCTTCTCCATCGCCCGGCCCAATCCCTTTTCCTTCGGCGGCGGGTCTTCGGGTTTCGATCCCGCCAGGCCGGGGATCGTGCGCTGGCTGCGGCACCCCATGCTGGCGGCGCTGGCATTGTGGGCTGCAAGCCACATGGTGCCCAACGGCGATCTGGCGCATGTCCTGCTTTTCGGCATATTCGCGGCCTTCGCCGTTCTGGGAATGCGCCTCGTGGACCGGCGCAAGCAGCGCCAGATGGGTGTCGCGCAGTGGGCCGCGCTGCGACGCGCGGCAGGGACCGGACCCTTCGTGCCGCGTCCTGTCTCGTCCGCCCATGCCGCGATCCGCTTTGGGATCGCGGCGGCTCTGTATGTGACGCTGATCGTGTTGCATCCGGTGGTGATAGGCGTGTCGCCTCTGCCCTGACAGGGATCGGTCTGGCCGTTTGCGCGAAAAGATGCGTTTCCGAAAGACCTGTCTGCCGCGCAGGATTGCAGAATTGCGCCCGTGGATGTCGGGTGACGCTGGTGCCGTGCGGCGGGAAGGTTGCATAGAGAATGGCAGGCGAATAAATTGACATCCATGATACCGATTTACGGCGGCCCGTGACGCCGTAGAATGACAGGGACGGTCGAGGACGGACGGAGCGACATATGCGCATGGACATTCACAACGCCGACGTCCCCGTGCTGTGTCGCGCCTGCGAAGCACGGCATCGCGGAATCTGTGGCGCGCTTGATGCGCCGGAACTGTTGCGGCTGGGTCGGACCAGCAGCAGACACGAATACGGTGCCGGAACGACCCTTGTCGCCGCCGGGGAACGCCCCGAACATTGTTCGAACATCCTCAGCGGAGTCGTGAAGCTTTCCAAGCTTCTGCCCGACGGGCGCCAGCAGGTCGTCGAGTTGCAGTTCGCGCCGGATTTTCTGGGCCGGCCGTTCGGCGGCGAAAGCGATGTCCTGGTCGAGGCGGCGACCGATGTGCGGCTGTGCTCGTTCCCGCTCGACATGCTTCAGACGATGATGGCCGGGTCGGCGGCCTTCGAGACGCGGATGCATCGCCAGGCGCTGCGTCAGCTGGACGATGCCCGCGACTGGATGATGACGCTGGGTCGCAAGAACGCGGCCGAGAAGGTGGCCTCGTTCCTGCTGATGCTTTCGCGCCATGTCCGTCCTCAGCAAGAGGGGTATTCAACCTCCTTCGCGCTGCCGATGGGGCGATCGGACATCGCCGATTTTCTCGGCCTGACGACCGAGACGGTCAGCCGCCAATTGACCAGGTTGCGAAAGGACGGCGCCATCGCGATTGAAAGAACGCGGCATGTCGAGGTTCTGGACCTGGACGAATTGAAAGAGGTCGCGGCGGGCGGAACCTAGTCGCGCCGCGACAGCGCCTGCCGGTAGAGAGGCAGGATCACGTCCCGATCGAAAGCCGAGTGCCGCATCAGCGGCCGGAACAGGCCGCGCAGGAGATAGCCGAGCTGATCGGCCTCCGCATGTCTCCGCGACCGGACGAAGCGCATGATGGCTTCGGCGACGATGGCGGCGTGATCCTCGTCCTCGACATGTTCCGCCCGCAGCCGGTCCAGCGTCGGGCCGATCGACGCTTGCCACGTCAGGATCGCCGGAAACACGTGGGTTTCTTCAAGATCCTGGCAGGCCCGCAAGGTCGGATGAAGCGCGTCGGCCAGCATCTTGGCCGCCAGCGTATCGATCCGATCGGGAAGGTCGTCGGCCAGCGATTCCAGATCGCGGCACATGCGTTCCTGCCGCGAAATGAGAGCCTCGAAATGCTGCGAAAGGCGGTTGCGTTCCAGGGTGATGTCGATGGGCACTTGCACCCGATCGCCTCCTGCGACGACATGACGTGCGATGGCATCAGGCTATGCAATCAATCCTTCGCCAACTTGATCCAGATCAAGAAATGGTGACGACGCGGCACTAGGAGTTGATGGCCAAATCGTTGGGTCTTTCCGATGCCTGCCTCTGCCGCCCTCCATTCGACAGGTTCTCGAACCGTGACCCTGTCCGCACCGACGATCCGCTGCGGCGGCTGCGTTGCCGCGATCGAACGCGCCCTTGTATCGCGCCCCGATGTCGATCGCGCGCGCGCCAATCTGACCCTGCGCCGGATCAGCGTCACACCCTCGCCCGCAGCGGCCGATCTGTCCGGAATTCTGGACGCGCTGGACCGGATCGGCCATCCGGCGACCCCGATCGACGCGGCTGATCTGTTCGTCGAGGCCGGCGACCGGACCGGTCAGGCGCTGCTGCGCGCGGTCGCCGTGGCGGGGTTCGGCGCGATGAACGTGATGCTGCTGTCGGTGGCGGTCTGGTCCGGCGCGACCGGGGCGACGCGGGACAGCTTTCATCTGATCTCGGGGCTGATCGCGGTGCCGATCGTGGCCTATGCGGGGCGGTTCTTTTTCGTTTCAGCCTGGCGCGCACTGCGCCGGGGCGGCGTGAACATGGATGTGCCCATCGCGCTGGCCATCGCGCTGGCCACAACGCTGAGCCTGTACGAAACCGCGCGCGGCGGGGACCAGGTATTCTTTGACGCGGCCGTGACACTGACCTTCTTCCTGCTGATCGGTCGCTGGCTGGACCACCGGATGCGGGACCGGGCGCGCAGCGCGATGACGGGTCTGGCACGTCTTGCCGTGCGCGAGGCGGTCGAGGTTGCGCCCTCGGGCGCGACGCGCGCGGTCACGGTCGATGCCATCGTTGCGGGCATGGTCCTGCGGATCGCGCCGGGCGAGCGGATCCCGGTCGATGTCCGCATCCTTGCCGGTGCCTCCGATCTGGACCGGTCGCTCGTCACCGGAGAATCGCGTCCCGTCAGCGTGGGTGCCGGCTGCGAGGTCGAGGCCGGGGCGCTGAACCTGACCGGCCCCGTGGACGCGGTGGCCCTGCGCCCCGTCAGCGACAGTTTCCTGGCGCAGATGATGGCGATGCTGGCCACGGCCGAGGAAGGGCGCGGCCGCTATGTGCGCATCGCCGACCGCGCGGCGCGGCTTTATGCGCCGCTGATCCATCTGCTGGCGCTGGCGACGTTCATCGGCTGGATGGCCGTGACCGGCGATTGGCAGGTGGCGGCGTTCGTGGCGATCAGCGTGCTGATCGTGACCTGCCCCTGCGCGCTGGCCCTGGCCGTTCCGGTCGCCCATGTCGTCGCCGCCGGCCGGTTGATGGCCGATGGCATCCTGATGAAGGACGGATCGGCGTTGGAACGGCTGGCGCATATCGACCGCGTGGCCTGGGACAAGACCGGCACGCTGACAACCGGCGAACCGACGATCCGTGCATGGCCCGACATGGATGCCGCGTCGCGAAGGGCGGTTACGTCGCTGGCCGCACGGTCGGCGCATCCGGCGGCGCGCGCGATCGCAAGGCGCCTTGTCGCGCCCGCCATGATGTCGGCGGATGTGCCGATGGATGTGGTGGAACGCCCCGGATTCGGCGTCGAGGGTGTGATCGCCGGCCAGCGGGCGCGGCTGGGGCGGGCCGTCTGGGTCGGCGAGATCGCGGCCGATATGGCAACCGGGGACGGTCCCGCCTTTGCCTTCGACGGAGGCGCGATGCTGCGGTTTGCGCTGGACGAAGACCTGCGCGACGGCGCGGCGGATGCCGTGGCGACCCTGGCCGGGATGAACCTGGCCGGCGAGATCCTGTCCGGCGACGCGGCCCCGGCCGTGGAACGGGTCCGGCGCCTCCTGGGGCTGGGCGGGGCGCAATCGGGCATGAAGCCCGCGGACAAGATCGCCCGGCTCGACGACCTGCGCGCGCAGGGCATCCGGGTGCTGATGGTGGGCGACGGGCTGAACGACACCGCGGCGCTGGCCGCCGCACATGTGTCGATGGCGCCGGCAACGGCATCGGATGCGGGCCGGGCCGCCGCCGATCTGGTGTTCCTTCGCGACGATCTGCGCGCGGTGCCGCAGGCCGTCGGCCTTGCCCGCCGCACCGGCCGCATCGTCCGGCAGAATTTCGGCCTGGCGATCCTCTATAACAGCATCGCGGTCCCGCTGGCGGTCGCGGGCCTTGTCACGCCGCTGATCGCCGCCATCGCCATGTCGGCCTCCTCGGTCGCGGTGGTGGCCAATTCGCTGCGCCTGAACCGGCGCAGGGCGCCGATTGCGGCACCCGGTGCGGTGCTTTGCGAGGTGCCGGCATGACGATCCTCTATCTGCTGATCCCGATCACGCTGGTCATGGGTGCCATCGGCCTTGGCGCCTTCTTCTGGAGCCTTCGCAGCAGCCAATACGACGATCTGGCGGGCGATGCCGAACGCATCCTGCATGACGACGGCGACACCCCGCTTGTCCCGAACAAGGAGACCCCACGATGATAAAGCGTCTGACCATAGCCGAACGGCAGACCGCGATGCTGCTTTCGGTCCTGATCGCCCTGGCAGGCTTTGCCATGGCCGTCATCGGGCGGGGCGATCCGATGGGGGTGCATGGCTGGATCGTGCTGATCCTTGCCGGGGCGCTGTTCTTCGCTCTGGCCAGCGCGCTCTATGAACCCGAGCCGACCGAGGATCGCGCGGTCTCCTATTATGATGATCCCACCAAGGTCGGAATCCTGCTGACGCTGGTCTGGGCGGTCGCGGGCATGGGCATGGGGGTCTGGGTCGCGGCGCAACTGGCCTGGCCCGACCTGCGCTTTGACGCGGCCTGGTCCAGCTTCGGGCGCATCCGGCCGGTCCATACGTCCGGCGTGATCTTCGGCTTCGGCGGCAATGCCCTGATCGCCACCTCGTTCCACATCATGCAACGCACTAGCCGCGCGCGCATGGCGGGCCACATCTCGCCCTGGTTCGTGCTGCTGGGCTTCAATCTGTTCTGCATCATCGCGGCCACCGGCTATCTGATGGGCGTCACCCAGTCCAAGGAATACGCAGAGCCGGAATGGTATGCCGACATCTGGCTGGTGATCGTCTGGATCGTGTATTTCGTGCTCTATATCCGCACGCTGGCCCGCCGGAACGAGCCCCATATCTATGTTGCCAACTGGTATTACCTGGCCTTCATCCTGGTCGTGGCGGTGCTGCACATCGTCAACAACCTGGCCGTCCCGGCATCCTTCGGCGCAGCCAAAAGCTATTCGGCCTTTTCAGGCGTGCAGGATGCCATGACGCAATGGTGGTATGGCCATAACGCGGTGGCCTTCTTCCTGACCGCTGGCTTCCTTGGAATGCTCTACTATTTCCTGCCCAAGCGGGCCGAGCGGCCGATCTATTCCTATCGCCTGTCGATCCTGTCCTTCTGGGGGATCACCTTCTTCTATATCTGGGCGGGATCGCACCACCTGCACTATACCGCCGTTCCGGAATGGGTGCAGACGCTGGGCATGACCTTTTCGGTCATGCTGCTGGTGCCGTCCTGGGCCAGTGCCGGCAACGCGCTGATGACGCTGAACGGGGCCTGGCACAAGGTCCGGGACGACGCCACGCTGCGGTTCATGATGGTGGCGGCGGTATTCTATGGCCTGTCCACCTTCGAGGGATCGTTCATGGCGATCCGCCCGGTCAATTCGCTGTCGCATTATACCGACTGGACCGTGGGACATGTGCATGCGGGGGCGATGGGCTGGGTCGCGCTGATCACCTTCGGGTCGATCTATGCGCTTGTTCCGGTGCTGTGGCGCAAGCAGACGATGTATTCCTGGAAGCTGGTGGAATGGCACTTCTGGCTCGCCCTGGGCGGGACCGTCGTCTACGTCTTCGCGATGTGGAACAGCGGCATCACCCAGGGGCTGATGTGGCGCACCTATACCGAAAGCGGCACGCTGGCCTATTCCTTCACCGACACGCTGGTGAAGATGCACCCCTATTACATCGCGCGCGCCATAGGCGGGGCGATGTTCTTTGTGGGTGCCGTGATCGGGGCGTTCAACGTCGTGATGACGATCCGCAGCGTCGGCCATCAGGCACAGCAACTTGACTATCCCACCGGGTCGGAGGCCAACGAGCCTGCCGTTCCGGCGGCGGAGTAGACCCATGTTCAGAACACTTCTCGGACCGTTTGCCCGGTTCTTCGAATTTCACGCCAAGACCCATTACCGGGCCGAGCGGCATTCCATGGCCCTTGCCGGGGGCATCCTGCTGGCCGCAAGCATCGGCGGCTTCATCGAGATCGCGCCGCTGTTCACCATCGACGACACGGTCGAGGCCGCGCCCGACATGCGGCTTTATACGCCGCTCGAACAGGCCGGGCGCGACATCTATATCCGCGAAGGCTGCTATGCCTGCCACAGCCAGATGATCCGCACGCTTCAGGATGACGTGGACCGCTACGGCCCCTATTCGCTGGCGGCGGAAAGCAAGTACGACCACCCGATGCTGTGGGGATCGAAACGCACCGGGCCGGATCTGGCACGCGTGGGCGAGAAATATTCCGACGACTGGCAGGTGCGCCATCTGGCCGATCCCCGCGCCCTGGTGCCGGAATCGGTCATGCCGCAATACGCCTTTCTGCTCGACACCCCGCTGGAAACCGAAAGCCTTCCGGGCCGTCTGGCCGCCCTGCGGGCCGTGGGCGTGCCTTATTCCGACGCCCAGATCGCAAACGCGGCCAGCGACGCCTTCGGTCAGGCCATGCCCGACAGCGACCGCGCGGGGGGCGTTCTGGACCGCTATGGCGAGGAAACCAACCTGCGCATCTTCGATGGCCGCCGCGACCGCCTGACCGAGATGGACGCACTGGTCGCCTATCTCCAGATCCTGGGCGGCCTGACCGATCTGGCGGCCCGGACGCAACCGGCCAGAGGAGAGAACTGATGGAACTGAGCTATGAATGGACATCGGCCTTCGCCCAGTCCTTCGGTCTGATCTACCTGATGGTCCTGTCGGTGGCGATCGCCGTCTATGCGTTCTGGCCCAGCCTGGGCAAGCGCTTCGACAAGGCCGCCAAGAGCATCCTGAACGATGAGGACGGCCCATGTCGGTAAAGGAACGCGATCCGCTGACCGGTCACCAGACGACCGGCCATGAATGGAACGGCATCACCGAACTGAACACGCGCGTGCCCCGTGCGGTCTGGTTCTTCATCGCCGTCACGCATATCTGGGCGCTGGTCTATTGGGTGCTGATGCCGGCATGGCCGTTGGTCACGACCTATACCAAGGGCCTGCTGGGCTATGACGACCGGACACGGGTCGAACGGCAACTGATGGCGGCCAATGCGCAACGCGCCGACTGGACCCAGGCGCTGGCCACGCTGCCGGCCGAGGACATCCGCCAGGATCCCGCATTGATGGCGCGGGTCGCACAGACCGCACCGGCGCTTTTCGGCGACAATTGCGCCGCCTGCCACGGGACGAATGCCGCCGGCGGGCCGGGTTTCCCCAGCCTTGTCGACGATGCCTGGCTGTGGGGCGGTGATACTGCCACGATCATGGAAACCCTGCGCGTGGGGATCAATGCGCCCCATCCCGACAGCCGCAGTTCCCAGATGCTTGCCTTCGGCGAGACCGGGATCCTGACGCGGCCGCAGATCCGCACCGTCGTGAACTACGTCCAGTCCCTGTCCGGCCGAGAAACGCAGGCCGATGCGCAGCAACTGGCCGAGGGCGCAACGATCTTTGCCGAGAACTGCGCCAGTTGTCATGGCGAGAACGCCATGGGCAACCAGGACATCGGTGCGCCGAACCTGACCGACGATTTCTGGATCTATGGCGGCGACGATGCCGCGATGTTCACGACGATCGACCTGGGCCGGCAGGGCTGGATGCCCGCCTGGGAGGGCCGGCTGACAACGGCCGAGCGCATGGCGCTGACGATCTACATCCAGGATCTTGGCGCGGAGCAAGGCAAATGACCCGCCCGCGTCTTGTCGCCTTCGGCTCTGCCGGGTTGCTGGTTGCGGGGTTTGTCGCGGCCAATGCCCATCTCGTTCTGACCGCGATCGGCTCGCAGCCCGATTGCGTCCTCGAAGCCCCACCGAAAGAAGGCGCCGCGCCCCGAGCGGCGGAACCGTCATGCTGAGCGACCGCACCGATCCGCCCCCGCCCGACAACCCCCATGCGGGGGGCGTCATCCCCAAGGTGGTTCCACCTCTCCCGCGCGAGAACCCGCACGCCCGCAACCTGCCATGGCGGACAGCCCTGCGCTGGCTTCGGGCGGGCTGGTCCGATCTGTGGACCAATCCCGTGCCCAGCCTGCTTTACGGCGCGGGTGTCTTTGCGGTTTCGCTGCTGGTGGTCCTGGCGCTGTTCCAGTTCCGCTATGAATATGCGCTGTTCCCGGCGCTGGCGGGATTCATGGTCCTGGGTCCGCTGATCGCGAACGGCCTCTACGAAAAAAGCCGCCGACGGGAGACGGGCGAAAAGATCGGGCTGGGCGGCATGATCTTCGTGCGCCCGCGTTCTGGCTATCAGGCGCTTTTCATGGGCGTCATGTTGCTGGGGCTGTTCCTCTTGTGGCTCAGGGCGGCGGTGCTGATCTATGCGCTGTTCTTCGGCATGGTGCCGTTTCCGGGCACCGATGAACTGGTCCCGATGCTGTTTCTGACCCCGACGGGCTGGGCGCTGCTTCTGACGGGCAGTGCTGTCGGCGCGCTTTTCGCGGCCTTCGCCTTCGCGATCAGCGTCTTCGCCGTGCCGATGCTGCTGACCGAACGCACGGACGCGCTGTCGGCCATGGGCATTTCCATGGCGATGGTCTGGGCCAACCTGCCCGTCATGTTGGCCTGGGGCGCGATCGTGCTGGGGCTTTTCCTGGTCTCGATCGCAACGGCGTTCGTGGGACTGATCGTGGTCTTTCCGATGCTTGGTCACGCGACATGGCACGCCTACCGCGCCATCCGTCCCGTTGATCGCCAGCAGGGCGATGCCGAACGCATGTTCATCCGTCCGGCCTAGCGGGATCATGGTCTGCCGATCTGCACGGACGGGCCTTGCGTTTCAGTGCGGCGAAAACGATGGCTATCGCTGCCTGCGCCGGTGTCCGGCCCCGACGGCATCAGGCCGGCTTCACGCGATCTCGTCGCGTGCCCGCCCGCCGGCCCGGCCGCAGATTGCGCTCGGCAGCCCTGCCGATCGCTGGCCGGTCGGGGCCGGTTCGCCTAGCGCAGCGTGACAAGGACCGAGGCCGTCTTGTCTCGCAGCCTTGCGTCAAGCCGGATGGTGCCGGTCTCGCCAGTCGGGCGCAGCCAGCAGCCGGTGCTGCCGCCTTGCAGCACCGGGCAGGCCGGACCGATCAACCGGGCCGGACCGGCGAGGTCCAGAAAGACCGGCTCGTTCAGGAAATGCAGCCGGTTGCCAGCCTGATCCAGCGCGCGGACGATCACCCGGATCTCGTCGCTGGGATCGGCGGCGGCTTCGGTCACGTCCGCGGCCAGAACCAGCCGGTCGAACACCGCTCCTGCGGGAAAGTGACGTTCGGCCACCAGCTCGCCGTCGCGATAGCCGCGCAAAAGGCCCGAATGCCAGCTTTCGCCCCAATCGCCCAGTTCCTCGGCCGAGAAATGGCGGTGGTCGATGATCACCGGCGGGTGGGGCAGATGCGGGAACCGCTCGCGGTCGGGGCTGACACGCCTGGTCACGCGGGCATGGGACAATTCCACCTCGTCGCAATTCGTCAGCACGATCAGCGGCAGAACGCCGCCGATATTGCGCTCGCCGCGCGCCCAGACGGTGACGGGCTCCATCACGATGCCGTCCCCGGGGTCGCGCTGGCTGGCATAGGCATGGGCGGCGAATTTCGGCTCGCGGAAGATCGTCATCACGCCGTGATGGCAGATCCGGTCGCCGGCACCGAAATCCTTGTGGGTATTGTAATCGAACATGCACCAGCCGATGCAGCCGGCCAGTCCCGCGGCCGGGTCGTGAGCCGCATCCAGCACCTCGAGATGGCGCAGGACGTGTTCGTGCTGGCGATGTTCGGGATCGCCCGCCTTGGTCGGAAACATGTGCCCGTTATATTCGGTCACCAGATAGGGCACTCGGGCGGGCAGGCCGGTGACCTCCTGCTGATCGCGCAGCGCGGTGCGCGGCCGGTTCGAAAAGGGCGTCTCGAAATCGCCGAGGATGAAATCATTCATCGTATAGACGTCTTCCAGAAGCTGGCTGTCGGGGATGCAGCGAACGCCGCCGGTCGGCCGGGTCGGGTCCAGATCGCGCGCCAGCGCGTTGGTGCGGCGATAGAAATCCTCTGCATCAGGGCTTTCGTTGATGCGTACGCCCCAGATCACGATCGAGGGATGGTTCCAGTCGCGCCTGATCATCCTTTCCACGTTCAGCACCGATTCATCCTGCCAGCCGGGCCCGCCGATATGCTGCCAGCCGGGAATTTCCTCGAAGACCATCAGCCCGATTTCGTCGCAGCGGTCCAGGAACCACGGGCTTTGCGGGTAGTGCGAGGTGCGCGCGATGTTGCAGGCCAGATCGAAGCGCAGGATTTCGGCGTCGCGCTGCTGGCTGCGCCTGCCCTGCGCGTAGCCGGAATAGGGAAAGCTCTGATGCCGGTTCAGTCCGCGCAGGATGACGCGCGCGCCGTTCAGAAAGAACCCCTCGGGCGTGAAGCGCGCGTCGCGAAAGCCGAAGCGTTGGCTGAGGCGGTCGCCGCTGTCGGGCAGGGACAGCGTCAGCGTGTAAAGCGCGGGCGTATCGGGCGACCACAGCGTGATGCCTTCCAGCCCCGCAAGGCAGATCTCGCCCTGGCCGGTGGCATGCGCGATCTGGCGGCCGGACGCGTCCGACAGCACCGCCTCCACCGGGCCCGGCTGCGTGACCTCGATCCGGGCAAGGACCGTCTTGCCGTCGGCCAGCACCTCGGGCGTCTCGATCTTGACGGCGGCGATGTGGCGTTCGGGCAGCACCTCCAGCCAGACATCGCGATAGATCCCGGCATAGGTGAGATAGTCGATGCGCCCGCCGAAAGGCGGGATTTCCGGATTTTCCGATCCGTCGATTCGCACCGTCACCAAGGCTGAGCCGCCATCGAAACAGCCGGTCAGATCGACGGTGAAGGGCGTATAGCCGTCGCGGTGCCGCGCGACCCGCACCCCGTTCACCCAGGCCGTGGCATCGGCCATCGCCGCGTCGAAGCGCAGCCTGACGATCCGGCCCTGCCAGGCCGGTTCCCAGGCGATCTGGCGCTGATAGGTGAAGGGGCGCTGAAAATCGCCCTCGTCGAAATAGTTCAGCGGAAGATCGGCGGCGTTGTGGGGCAGGGTGACCGGTGTGCCCGCCATCGACGCCGCGATATGGGCCTTGTCGAACCCGGGCGCAAAGCGCCAGCCGGCGTTCAGGGTGCGGATCTCTCTCATGCCTACCACTCCGCGAAACTGCCATCGGCGTGGCGCCAGATCGGATTGCGCCAGCGATGCCCCCCGGCCGCTTCCTGCCGGACCCGGTCTTCGTTGACCTCGATGCCCAGGCCGGGGCCGTCGGGGATGGCGACGAAGCCGTCGCGATAGTCGAAGACGCCGGGATTCGTCAAATAATCCAGCAAATCCGATCCCTTGTTGTAGTGGATGCCCAGCGATTGTTCCTGGATGAAGGCGTTGTAGCAGACCGCATCCAGTTGCAGATTTGCGGCCAGCGCGATCGGCCCCAGCGGACAATGCAGCGCCAGCGCCACGTCATGCGCTTCGGCCATGGCGGCAATCCGGTAGGTTTCGGTGATGCCGCCCGAATGGCTGGGATCGGGCTGGATGATGTCCACATAGCCGCCATGCAGGATCTGCTTGAAGTCCCAGCGGCTGTAAAGCCGTTCGCCAAGCGCGATCGGGGTTGCGCAATGATTGGCGATCTCGCGCAGCGCTTCGGCATGTTCGCTGAGCACGGGTTCCTCGATGAACATCAGATTGAAGGGCGCCAGCTCGCGTGCAAGCTGCTTGGCCATGGGGCGATGGACGCGACCGTGAAAATCCACGCCGATGCCGAAATCGGGGCCCATCTCGTCGCGGATCGCCTGCACGCGGGCCAGAACGGCGTCGATCCTGGCATGGCTGTCGATGAACTGCATCTCTTCGGTGCCGTTCATCTTGACCGCGGTAAAGCCGCGATCGCCGCATTCGCGCGCCATGCGCGCGGTGTCGCCCGGCCGGTCTCCGCCGATCCAGCTATAGACCCGGATCCGGTCGCGCTGCCGCCCGCCCAGCAGCGCGTGGACCGGCACCCCAAGTGCCTTGCCCTTGATGTCCCACAGCGCCTGGTCGATCCCGGCGATGGCCGACATGTGGATGCCGCCGCCGCGATAGAAGCCGCCGCGATACATCACCGTCCAGTGGTCTTGGATATGGCCCGGATCGCGGCCGATCAGATAGTCGGACAATTCCTCGACGCAGGCGGCGACGGTGGCGGCGCGGCCTTCCAGCACCGGTTCGCCCCAGCCCGAAATCCCTTCATCGGTGCAGATCTTCACAAAGCACCAGCGCGGCGGCACGATGAATGTCTCGATGGTGGTGATTTTCATGAAAGCCTCGCGGTGAAATCCAGCCGGATGGTGTTGGTATAGATCTGTCCCGGCCGCAGGATGGCGTCGGGAAAGTCGTTGCGGTTGGGCGCGTCGGGCCAGGCCTGCGGCTCCAGGCACAGGGCCTCGGCGGCGGGCAATCGGGCCAGAAAGACCTGCAAGCCCGGCTGGTCGGTCGAAAGCCGCATCGCCCGCCCCGAGGCGCGATCCTCCAGCCACGCCACCGGGCGCAGGCCCGGCCCGTGATCGAGGCAGAGGCAATGGTCCAGGCCCGGCGCGTCCGGTCCGGGCAGCGGGCGAAAATCGCGAAAGTCGAAGCGGGTGCCCGCGACGGGCCGGGCCGGGCCTTTGGGGATCAGCGCCGCATCCACGGGCAGATAGCGTTTGGCGGCGACGCGCAGCCGGTGGTCCCGGACCGGCCCGCCGCCCGCGAGGTTGAAGAACCCGTGCGAGGTCAGCGAAACCGGGCAGGGGGCGGTGACCGTCGCGCGATAGGTCACCGTCAGGCTGCCGGGATCGTCCAGCGCAAAGTCCGCCCGTGCCTGCAACGCGCCCGGAAAGCCCTGATCGCCGTCCGGGCTGTCGAGACCCAGAACGACCGAGCGCGGGCCGCGATCCAGGACCTGCCAGTCGCGCCGGTCGAAACCCTCGGCGCCGCCATGCAGCGTATTCGCGCCCTCGTTCGCGTCCAGCCTAACCTGCCGGCCGTCCAGCATGAAGCCGGCGCCGCCGATGCGATTGGCATAGCGGCCGATGCTGCTGCCCCGGAACAGGCGTTCCCCGCGGTGATCGGCCGGCCGGGGTGGGCCGATCAGCACCTCGCCGGGATGGCCGTCCGGGCCCGGAACGCGCAGGCTGGCCAGCGTCGCGCCATGGGGCAGGATCGTCGCGGAAAGGCCCGAGGGCAACGCAATGGTGCAGGCCGGTTCAGCCATGCCCGGTCTCGTCGAAGGGTGCGACGAGGCGGCGTCTGCCACAGAGGAACGCATCCGCGACCAGCCGCAGCGGAGCCAGATCGACCGCGCTTCTGCCAGCGGCGACAAGGTCGCGAAAGCCCTCGTAGAGCCGGCGATATTCCACGTCCTCGCCGCCGATGGCCGGCTTTCCGTCGGCCTCGAAGACCGCGCCGCCGTCACGCAGGCAGGCGGTGCCGTTCGTGGTCTCGAAGCCGATCTGCCAGGTTTCCCCGCCTTGTTCGCGCCAGTCGAACTCGGCATCGATCGCAACCGCTCCGGCGGACAGCGCAAGCTGCGCCGCGATCGGGGTCTGGCGGCCCTCGGGAATGTCCAGGCCGGCCGCGCGCAGGATCACCGGGTCTGCCATCAACGTCGTCAGCAGCGACAGCGCGTTGATGCCGGGATCGAAGACGCCCAGCCCCCCCGGCTGCCAGATCCAGTCCTGACCGGGATGCCATTTGCGCACATCCTCTCGCCAGTCGATGCGGACCTGCCGCACCTTGCGGACCGACAGCCAGCGGCGCGCGGCGTCCACCGCACGACCCTCGCGGCTGTGCCAGGTGGCGAAGATCGTCAGCCCGCGCCGTCCGGCCTCGTCGCGCAGGATCTCGGCCTCGGTCAGGGTCGCGGCAGGGGGTTTTTCCAGCATCAGATGCCGCCCCGCGCGCAGGACCTGCATCGCCTGATCGAACCGTCCCTGTGGCGGCGTGCACAACGACACCGCCGCAAGGCCGGGTTCGGCCGCCAGCATCGCGGCCAGATCGGGGTAGGAGGGGCAATCCGGCAGGCTGGCGTTGCGGCTGGCGATGGCGGCCAGATGCACGCCGCCGGTCGCGGCGATGGCGGGCAGGTGCTGGGCACGGGCAATGGCGCCCAGTCCGACAAGACCGATGGCCAGCGACATCAGCGCAGCCGCTGACCGGTCTGGGCATCGAAGATCAGCGCGCAGGCGGGATCGAAGCCCGCGCCGATCGCGTCGCCGATCCGGACGGCGACCTTGTCGCGATCCTCGATGACCAGTTTTTCGCCGTTCTCGGCCGAGGCATGGACGTAGGAGACGCCGCCAAGCGCCTCGACCATGTCGACGCTCAGGCTGTCGCCGCCGTCGATCTTCAGGAATTCCGGGCGCAGGCCGACCGTTACCGCGGTCCCCTCGGCCGGCAGAGCGACAGGGCTGGGGATGCTGCGGCGCATGGTCGGGATCGCGATCTCGCCGTCCTTGACCCGCCCTTCCATGAAATTCATCGAGGGCGAGCCGATGAAACCCGCCACGAAGCGGTTGTCGGGATCATCATACAGGTCCATCGGCCGGCCGACCTGTTCGATATTGCCCGCGCGCAGGACGACGATCTTGTCGGCCATCGTCATCGCCTCGACCTGGTCATG
>NZ_DHXG01000015.1:0-124 GCF_002413585.1 Paracoccus sp. UBA5162 | reverse complement strand
CGCCTCGACCTGGTCATGGGTGACATAGATCATCGTCGCGCCGATCTCGCGGTGCAGGCGGGCGATCTCGGCCCGCATCTCGACGCGCAATTCGGCATCCAGGTTCGACAGCGGCTCGTCGAAC
>NZ_DHXG01000088.1:16498-20119 GCF_002413585.1 Paracoccus sp. UBA5162 | reverse complement strand
ACCTGCTGGAAATAGGTGAACTGGCTGACCTCCATGCCGTCGCACCAGACTTCCCAGCCAAGGCCCCAGGCGCCCAGGGTCGGGGATTCCCAGTCGTCCTCGACAAAGCGTATGTCATGGATCATCGGGTCCAGCCCGATGGCTTTCAGGCTGCCCAGATACAGGTTCTGCAGATCGGGCGGGCTGGGCTTGATGATGACCTGATACTGATAATAATGCTGAAGGCGGTTCGGGTTTTCGCCGTAGCGGCCGTCGGTGGGTCGGCGCGAGGGCTGGACATAGGCCGCCGCCCATGACCGCTGTCCCAGCGCGCGCAGGGTCGTGGCCGGATGGAAGGTGCCGGCGCCGACCTCCATGTCATAGGGTTGCAGCACGGCGCAGCCCTGACCGGCCCAGTAGGTCTGCAGGCGCAGGATGATTTCCTGAAAGCTGCGCGGAGGCTTTGGGCTGGTCATCGGGCCGTCCTTTTGCATAGATCGGGCTTGGGCTTTCGCGCCTTCTAGGCGCAGGGTAGGACAGGGTCAATAAAGGGCCCGCGGACAGGCGCCATCGGGCGCGCGACAAGGAGACCGGAATGCGGCGACTGGCTTTCATGATGGCTGCGGTTCTGGCGGCCGGGGCGGCCTCGGCGCAGGAGGCGGTGATCCGGATCGAGGCCAAGCGCGGCGCGGCGCAGGCAGCGCAGGCTGCGGCAAAATGGCGCGAGTCATTCGACGACGTGGTGACCTTTCCGTTGACGGGCGGCTGGATCGCCATCGCCCTTGGGCCGCAGGAACGATCCCAGGCCGAGGCGCGGCTGGCCGGGCTGAAGGCCGCGAACCGCGTGCCCGGCGACAGTTTCGTGGCCGAACCGGCGGCCGGCATCGCGCTGTCTCCGGTTGCGGCCGATGCGGTCGCGACACCATCTCCGGTGCCGGAAGATGGCGGACCCCTAACAGGGGCCTCGCAGGATGCGGCAAGGCCCGCCGCGACCACAAGCGAAGGCGAGGCCGCCACCCCGGATCGCACGCCGATGCCGGAAGCCGGCAGCTATCTGCGGCTGGAATCCCTGCGTGGTGATGCGGAAAGCCGCGCGGCGCTGTCGAAATGGCGCGAAACCTTTCCCGAAGCCGGGCTGATGGCTCTGCCCGGTGGCTGGCGGACGATCACGCTGGGGCCGCTGCCCGCGGAGGCGGCGGCGGAATGGCTGGCCGCGTTCAAGGCCTCGGGCGATGTGCCCAGGGATGCCTTTCTTTCGCAGGCCTCGGATCTGGGCGAGGTGATCGAGCCCGGCGCGGATCCGGACCTGCCGGCATCCGCGGGCGCGCAGGAGATGCCGCCCGTGGATGAGATCCAGCGCGCCTTGCGTTGGGCCGGCCGCTATGATGGCGCGGTCGACGGGCAATGGGGGCCGGATACGCGCAAGGCAGTCGCGCGCGAGGTCGCCGAGGGGCGTCTGTCGCCCGATCCCGGAACGGCGATGCGCAGACTGATCGAACGCCGGGACGCGTGGCGCAGGACGATGGGGCTGACGACGCTGACCGATGAACAGACCGGCCTGTCGGTCAGCGCCCCGATGGACAAGCTG
Organism: Paracoccus sp. UBA5162; assembly: GCF_002413585.1. Classification (NCBI taxonomy): domain Bacteria; kingdom Pseudomonadati; phylum Pseudomonadota; class Alphaproteobacteria; order Rhodobacterales; family Paracoccaceae; genus Paracoccus; species Paracoccus sp. UBA5162. The sequence continues at coordinate 18,552 of NZ_DHXG01000088.1, read as the reverse complement.
GCTTTCGAACGGGCCGAACGGGCCTTGTCGATCTACGGACCCAGGCAGGATTCCGGTGTCGCGCTGATCCTGTTCAGCCAGCCCGGCGGACAGCAGGAATTGCTGGACCTGTCGGGGTTGGTGACGGCGCTTGGCTGGGTGCCGCATCCGACACGGATGATCGAGCCGGGCCATATCCTGCTGAAGGGGGCCAACATGGCCCAGAGCGCCATGGCCGAAGGCTGGGTGCGCGACGGCCGGGCCGAGGGCTTCGTCCTGATCTGGCCTGCCGGCGATCAGGAAAACCAGGCCCGTGTCGCGGCCGAGCTTTCCGACAGTTTCGCGCGGGTGGCCCCCGCTAAGAACGACGGACGCGACCCTTTCGCGGTATCGCCCTGAACGGACCGGGCCGATCGCGGTCTCCTTCGGGAGAAACCGTCTGTCCGCTGGCATGACCGCAGGGTGGCAAGGCCCGAATTTTTGGCAATGCTGGTCCGGCGCGCGGCCGGATCCCGGCGGGGCTTGCAAAAGGGTGTCCTTGCGTTAGTGTGAACCAATTCATGATTGGTTCAGGATTTCATGACACCCGACCGGATTGCCGCCGACAGCCACGCGCTTCTTCACCTTCAGCAGGCCACCTTGCGCCTGCCACGGCACCAGGCCGCGCTGCTGGACGATGTGTCGCTGTCCGTTTCGCGGGGTGAAACCCTGTGCATCGTCGGCGAATCGGGCTGCGGCAAAAGCCTGACCTCGCTGGCGATGATGGGGTTGCTTTCGCCGAACCTGCGCGACGGGCTGTCGGGACGCATGGTCTTCGAGGGGGACGAGATCGCCTTGACCGACCGCAAGGCGCTGGCCGGGCTGCGGGGTCGGCGGATCGGCATGATCTTTCAGGAACCGATGTCCAGCCTCAACCCCGCCCATCGCATCGGCGACCAGATCGCGGAAGCATGGCGGCGGCACAATCCCGGCGACGGGCGCGATCGGGCGCTGGCCATGCTGCGCCGTGTGGGCATCCCGGCCGCGGAACGCCGGATGCGCGACTATCCGCATCAGATGTCGGGCGGGATGCGGCAGCGGGTGATGATCGCGATGGCGCTGGTCAACAATCCCGACCTGCTGATCGCGGACGAACCGACCACGGCGCTGGATGTGACCATTCAGGCCCAGATCCTGGATCTGATCGCGGAATTGCAGGCGGGCGGCGAGATGGGCACGATCCTGATCACGCATGATCTGGGCGTGGTCGCCGAGGTTGCGACCAGCGTCGCTGTCATGTATGCGGGACGCATCGTCGAGACCGGTCCGGCCGAGGCGATCTTTCGCGATCCGCAACATCCCTATACGATCGGTCTGATGTCCTCGGTCCCCGCGCTGCGCGGTCCGCGCCGCAGGCTGGCCACGGTGCCCGGTATCGTGCCCTCGATCGAAACCATGCCCCGGGGCTGCCGCTTTTCGACCCGCTGTCCCTTCGCGCGGCCAATCTGCGCAACCACGCCGGATCTGACAGAGGTCGCACCCGACCATCGCACGGCCTGCCATTTCGCGCCGCTGGAAACCCGGCTGGAGGGCGCCGCATGACCCGTCCCATCGTCGAGGTCGAGGGCCTGACCAAACGGTTCGCAGTCGGTGGTGGGCTATTGCAGAAACCGCGTCCGCTGCATGCCGTGGACGGCGTCGACCTGCACGTGAACGAGGGCCAGACCTTTGCCATCGTCGGCGAATCGGGCTGTGGAAAATCGACCCTGGCGCGTCTTCTGATGCGACTGCTGGAACCCTCGGAGGGCCGGATCCGCGTGGCTGGCCGCGACATTTCCGACCTCGCCGGCGCCGATCTGCGCGCCCTGCGTCGTGATGTGCAGTTCATCTTTCAGGATCCGTTCTCATCGCTCAATCCGCGCCTTTCGGTGGGGCGTCTCGTGGGCGAGCCGCTGGAGGCGCACCGACCCGAGATGAGCAGCCGTGACCGCCGGTCCGAGGTCGCGCGCCTCCTGGCGCAGGTCGGCCTGCGCCCCGAGCATATGGATCGCTATCCGCATGAATTCAGCGGTGGCCAGCGCCAGCGCATCGGCATC
>NZ_DHXG01000088.1:0-16201 GCF_002413585.1 Paracoccus sp. UBA5162 | reverse complement strand
CAGCGCCAGCGCATCGGCATCGCGCGGGCGCTGGCTTCGGGACCGAAAGTCCTGATCGGGGACGAGCCCGTCAGTGCGCTGGATGTCAGCGTTCAGGCGCAGGTGGTGAACCTTCTGGGGGACCTGCGCGACCGGCTGGGGCTGACGCTGATCGTCATCGCCCATGATCTTGCGGTGATCCGGCAGATGAGCGATCGCGTCGGTGTCATGTATCTGGGCCGCATCGTCGAAACCGGCCCGACCGACACGATCTTCGAAGCCCCGCGACATCCCTATACGCGCGCGCTGCTGGCGGCGATCCCCGGACCCGATGGCGGCCATGGCGGGCCGGGCCTGTCGGGCGAGACGCCAAGCCCGCTGGACCCGCCCTCGGGCTGCCATTTCCGCACCCGCTGCCCTCATGCGCAAAGCCGCTGCGCCGAGATCCGGCCGGCGCTGGAAGAGACCGGACAGGGCAGTCAGGTGGCCTGTCTGCGCTGGCGCGAGATTGTCGGCGATGGACAGGCCGCGCCACCCCGGTCGGCCCGCAGCGACGGCGCCGAGATCCGCTTTCGTCTCTATCGCGAGGCTTTGGCGCAAAAGGAAAACACCAAGAAAACCCAACAGGAGACAAAGACATGAACATTCGCAGAACCCTGCTGCTGGCGGCCCTGCTTGGCACCAGCGCGATGGCCGCGCAGGCCCAGACCCTGCGCATCGGGCTGGAAAGCGATCCTGATGCGCTGGATCCGGACAAGAGCCGCACCTTCGTCGGGCGGATCGTGTTCACCGCCCTGTGCGACAAGCTGATCGACGTGACGCCGGATCTGAAACTGGTGCCGCAACTGGCCACGGAATGGAGCGTCAGCGAGGATGGCAAGACCGTGGACATGACCCTGCGCGAAGGCGTCGTCTTCCATGATGGCACGCCCTTCGACGGCGAGGCGGTCAAGGCGAATATCGAGCGCTCGCAAACGCTGGAGGACAGCGTGCGCAAATCCGAAGTCAGTTCGATCACCGAGGTCGAGGTGGTCGATCCGACCCATGTCAGGCTGCGCTTGTCGGCCCCCGACGCGCCGCTTCTGGCGCAGCTGGCCGACCGGTCGGGGATGATGATGTCGCCGGCGGCGTTCGATGACGATTTCAGCGCCCAGCCAGTCTGTTCGGGGCCGTTCAAGTTCAAGAACCGCGTCGCGCAGGACAAGATCGAGCTTGAGAAATTCGCCGATTACTGGAACGCCGACCAGATCAAGGTCGATGCCGTAAGCTACCTGCCGATCCCGGATTCGACCGTGCGGCTGGCCAACCTGCAATCGGGCGATCTGGACCTGATCAACCGACTCGCCGCCACCGATGTCGAAGCGGTCAAGAGCGCCGGGAACCTGAAATACGAACGCGCCGACGGGCTGGGCTATCAGGGGATCACCTTCAACACCAACAACGGCGCCAAGGCCGACAACCCCTTCGGGCAGGATCCGAAGCTGCGTCAGGCCCTGTCGCTGGCCATCGACCGCAACGCCATCAACCAGGTGGTCTTTGCCGGCCTGAATGCGCCGGCCAGCCAGTTCGTGCCGGCCGTCAGCCCGTTCTTCGATCCGGCCTATCCGGTCCCCGAACGCGATGTCGAGAAGGCCAAGGCGCTGCTGGCAGAGGCCGGTATCGAGGGCGGAATCGATCTGGAACTGCAATTTCCCAACCGTCCCGAAAGCCAGCAGGTCGTGCAGATGATTCAGGCCATGGCGGCCGAGGCGGGCATCAACATCACCCTGACCGCCAAGGAATTCGCCACCATGCTGGCCGATCAGGCGGCGGGCGATTTTCAGGCGTCCCAGGTGGGCTGGTCCGGTCGGATCGACCCGGACGGAAACATCTACGGCTTCGTCACCACCGGCGGCGGCTTCAATGACGGCAAGTATTCGAACCCCGAGATCGACCGTATCCTGGGCGAGGCCCGCGCCGTCAGCGACGAGGCCGCCCGCAAGGATCTGTACAAGCAGGCCAACCAGATCCTGCAGACGGATCTGCCGTTGTTCTATCTCTATAACGAGGCGTGGCTCTATGGCGTCTCGGACAAGGTCGCGGGCTTCACGCCCAGCCCGGACGGGATGATCCGGCTGGAAGGCGTCAGCCTGTCCGAATGAGGCCCGGCCGGGGCGGCGTCGCCGCCGCCCCGGCCCTTTCCGAAAGGCGCCGCCATGCTGACCTATCTTGCCCGCCGCGTGATGATCGCGATCCCGACGCTGATCCTGATCTCGATTTTCGTCTTCGCGTTGCAGAAGATGCTGCCCGGCGATCCGGTGCTGGCGCTGGCCGGCGATGACCGCGACCCCGAGACGCTGGCGCGGCTGCGTGAATTGTATCACCTGAACGATCCGATCTGGATGCAATATCTGCAATGGGTGAAGAACGCCCTTCAGGGCGATCTGGGGCGTTCGATCCGGACCGGGCTGCCGGTCAGCGACATGATCGCCCAGAAGCTGCCGGTGACGATCCAGCTTGCGGTGATGTCGATGATCTTCGCCGCCGCGATCGGGATCCCGGCGGGGATCATCTCGGCGGTGAAGAAGGGCACGATCACCGATTACGCAGCCAATGTGATCGCGTTGTCGGGCCTGTCGATCCCCAATTTCTGGCTGGGGATCATGCTGATCCTGCTGGTTTCGGTGAAATGGCGGCTGCTGCCGGCCTCGGGCTATGTGCCGCTGAGCGAGGATCCGGTGCAGTCGATCCGCACCATGCTGATGCCTGCCTTCGTGCTGGGCACCGCGCTGGCGGCGTCGCTGATGCGGCACACGCGATCGGCGATGCTGGGGGTGTTGAGGCAGGACTACGTCCGCACCGCCCGCGCCAAGGGTCTGGCCGAACGCAGGGTGATCATGCACCACGCCTTCCGAAACGCCCTGACGCCGGTCGTCACGCTGATGGCGCTGCTGTTTGGCGAACTCATCGCGGGGGCTGTGCTGACCGAACAGATCTTCACCATCCCGGGCTTCGGCAAGATGGTGGTCGATGCCGTCTTCAACCGCGATTACGCGGTGGTGCAGGCGGTGGTTCTTGTCACCGCGCTGGGCTTTATCCTGATGAATCTTCTGGCCGACCTGGCCTATGTGGCACTGAACCCGCGGCTGAGGACCGGCTGATGAACGAGACCGCCGCGACCGATCCCGTCCTGTCGAAACGCCCGCAAAGCCGCGTCTGGCGCAAGCTGCGCGGCCATCGCAGCGCCATGTTCGGCGCGGTGCTTGTGGGAATGTTCGTCCTGCTGGCGCTGGCGGCGCCGATCCTGCCCGTGCCCGATCCCGCCGCCGTCGACTGGACCGCGATCCGGCAACCGCCCTCGGCCGCGCACTGGCTGGGCACGGACGAGTTGGGCCGCGATCAGTTGTCGCGGATGATCTGGGGCGCGCGCGCCTCGTTGATGGCGGGGGTGGTATCCGTCGGCATTGCCATCGTGATCGGCGTGCCTCTGGGGATCATTGCCGGGTATTTCGGCGGCTGGACCGATGCCGTGATCTCGCGCTGCACCGAGGCGCTGCTGGCGATCCCGTTCCTGATTCTCGCCATCGCGCTGGCGGCGTTCCTGGGGCCCTCGCTGACCAATGCGATGATCGCCATCGGGATCGCGGCCACGCCGGTCTTCATCCGACTGACGCGAGGCCAGGCAATCAACGTGGCATCCGAGGATTACGTCGAAAGCGCCCATGCCATCGGCCTGTCCACGGGCGTCATCCTGCGCCGCTATATCTTTCCCAATGTCCTGCCGCCGATCCTGGTGCAAGCCACGCTGACCGTCGCCAGCGCCATCATCGCCGAGGCATCGCTGTCCTTTCTGGGGCTGGGCCAGCAGCCGCCCGCGCCAAGCTGGGGGGCAATGCTGAACGTGGCCAAGGGCTTCATGACGCAGGCGCCCTGGATGGCGCTGTGGCCCGGCATCGCGATCTTTCTGGTGGTGCTGGGATTTAACCTTCTGGGCGACGGTCTGCGCGACGCGCTGGACCCGCGCGAGGATTGATCGACAGGAACAGGCATGAACAATTTCACCACACGACCCGATATCCGCGGCACCTTCGGCACCGTCACCTCGACCCATTGGCTGGCCTCGGCGACCGGGATGGGCATTCTGGAACGCGGCGGCAATGCCTTTGACGCGGCGGTGGCGACGGCGCTGGTCCTGCAGGTGGTCGAGCCGCATCTGAACGGACCGGCCGGCGATCTGCCCGCCATCGTCCATCTGGCCGAGACCGGCGAAACCCGCGTGCTCTGTGCGCAGGGCGTGGCGCCGAAGGCCGCCACGATGGACCATTACCGCAGCCTGTTCGGCGACGGACTGATCCCCGGATCGGGGCTGCTGGCGACGGTGGTGCCGGGCGCCTTCGATGGCTGGATGCTGATGTTGCGCGATCACGGCAGCATGGAGGTGTCGGAGGTTCTGGCACCGGCCATCGCCTATGCGCGGGACGGCCATCCGGTGCTGCCGCGCGTGGCCGATACCATTGCCGGTCTGGCCGATTTCTTCCGCGCGGAATGGCCCAGCAGCGCCGCCACCTGGTTGCCCGGCGATGCCGCGCCGCAGCCCTGGTCGCTGTTTCGCAATCCCGATCTTGCCGCCGCCTATCAGCGGATCGCGGACGAGGCCAGGGGCGACACCCGCGCGGCCCGGATCGACGCGGCCCGCAGCATCTGGTCACGGGGTTTCGTGGCCGACGCGATCGGCGATTATCTGGCCGGGGCAAGCGTGATGGATGTCTCGGGAAGCGCGCATTCCGGCGTGCTGTCGCGGCAGGATCTGGCGGAATGGAAGGCGACATGGGAAACGACGCTGTCGCTGGATTATCATGGCTGGACCATCCACAAGACCCATAGCTGGTCACAGGGGCCGGTGCTGTTGCAAGCGCTTCAGATCCTCAAGCATTTCGATCTGGCGGCGCTGGATCCGCTGGGCGCGGATTTCGTTCATGTCGTGGCCGAGGCGATGAAGCTGGCCTATGCCGACCGCGAGGCCTATTACGGCGATCCCGATTTCTTCGAAATTCCCATGGCGACGCTGCTGTCCGAGGATTATGCTGCGGAACGCGCGGCTCTGATCGGCGAGAAAGCCAGCCTGGAACAGCGCCCTGGCCGCCTGCCGGGTCTGGAGCATCTGGCCGACGACGCCATCGCCCGCGCCGCGCATGATTTCGATGCCGCGCGCGGGGTCAGCGCCGGCGAGCCGACGATGGCGCATCTGACCGAACGGCGCGGGGATACCGTTCACCTGGACGTGATCGACCGCTGGGGAAACATGGTCAGCGCCACGCCCTCGGGCGGATGGCTGCAATCCAGCCCGGTGATCCCGGGCCTGGGTTTTCCGCTGAACAGCCGCGCCCAGATGTTCTGGCTGCGCGATGGCTTGCCGAGCTCGCTGCGGCCGGGGGCGCGGCCGCGCACGACGCTGACGCCGTCGATGGCGGAAAAGGGCGGCACCCGGATCGCCTTTGGCACGCCCGGCGGCGACCAGCAGGATCAGTGGCAACTGATCTGGTTCCTGCGCTATGTCCATCACGGGCTGTCGATGCAGCAGGGAATGGACGCGCCGCTGTTTCACATCATGCATTTCCAGTCCAGCTTCTATCCGCGCGAGGCCAAGCCCGGTGAATTGATGGTCGAGCCGAATTTCGGCGATGCGGTGATCGAGTCTCTGCGTGCGCGGGGCCATATCGTTACCGTGGCCGAACCCTGGAGCATCGGCCGCCTGACGGCCGCGAGGCGCGAACCCGACGGGATGCTGACCGCCGCCGCCACGCCCCGGCTGATGCAGGCCTATGCGGTGGGCCGCTGATGACCTGGTCCCTGATCGCCCGCGATCCCGCGTCCGGCGCGCTTGGTATCGCCGTCGCCAGTCGCTTTTTCGCCTGCGGATCGCTGGTGCCGCATGTCGGTCCGGCAGCCGCCTTCGCCACGCAGGCCTTCGTCAACCCGGTCTGGGGCACCGAGGGGCTGCGCCGCCTGGGCGCGGGCGAGGCGGCCGATGCCCTCCTGGCCGATCTGGTTGCGCGCGATGCGGGGGCGGCGCAGCGGCAGGCCCATGCGCTGGATGCGCGGGGCGGCGGCGCGGCCCATACCGGCGCGGAATGCGTGCCCTGGGCGGGACATGTGACGGGTCAGGGCCTTTCGGTCGCGGGCAACATGCTGGAGGGGCCGCAGGTGATCGAGGACACGGCGCGCGTCTTCGCAGACCGCGCCGACCTGGACTTTCCCGACCGGATGCTGGCCGCGATGCAGGCGGGCGAGGATGCGGGCGGCGACCGTCGCGGGCGGCAGGCGGCCGGGCTGCGCATCCATCGCGGTCAGGCCCATCCCTGGCTGGATCTGCGGGCCGATGATCATGCCGATCCGCTGGCCGAACTGCGCCGATTGCTGGCGGTGGCGCGCGAACGCTATCTGATGGTCGCCGAGATCATGCCGACCGCGGAAAATTTCAGCGGCGCCCCGGATCGCAGCGATACCGACCGCCGCATCGCAGAGGCGGAACGGGCGCGGATCGCGACCGGCCGCGCCAGCGCCTCGTTCGCGACGACGAAAGGCTAGCGAGATGGAGGCAATCACCACAGCCGCGCTGCTGGAACTGGCCGCCGTCGCCGTGGGCGCGGGCATCGGCGGCGGCATTCTTGCCGGCTTGCTGGGGGTCGGCGGCGGGATCGTCATCGTTCCCGCGCTCTATTTCGCGCTGAACCTGACCGGCATGGATCCGGGCCTGACGATGAAGGTCGCGGTCGGCACCTCGCTGGCGACCATCGTGTTCACCTCGCTGGCCTCGGGTCTGGGTCATCACCGCAAGGGCGCCATCGACACCGCGCTGCTGAAACTATGGGCGCCGTCGATCCTGGTGGGTGTGGTCATCGGCAGTGTTCTGGGCGGCTATGTCTCGGGCAAGGTGCTGATCGCGGTCTTTGCCGTGGTGGCACTGGCGGTTTCGGCCGACATGATCCTGCGCAAGGGGCGCGCCGATCCCGAACCCAAGGGCTTTTCCAGACCCGTCTGGGCGGCCTTCGGGGTCTTCGCCGGCGGGGTCAGCGCGATGATGGGGATCGGCGGCGGCACGATCGGCGTGCCGCTGCTGAATTTCCTCGGCTACGACATCCGCCGCGCGGTCGGCACCTCGGCCGCGATCGGTTTCCTGATCGGGCTGCCCGGCGCGGTGATCTATGCGCTGACCGGGCTGGGCCAACAGGGGCTGCCGCCGTTTTCGCTGGGCTATGTAAACCTGCTGGCTGCGATCGTGATCATTCCGCTGACCACCAGTTTCTCGCAACTGGGCGTCAGGCTGGCCCACTCGATCCCCCGGCGGGCACTGCGCCTTGCCTTCGGCGCGTTCCTGCTGCTGACCGCGATCCGCATGTTCATCGACCTCTTTTCGGGCTAGGACATGGAGCCGCCGACCGACGACCCGGCGGCGGTCATCGCCGCCCTTGCGCCGATCCTGACCGAGGCCGCCAAGACCGGCGGCCGGCTGCCGCCCGAACGTCGGCTGGCCGAGATTCTGGGCATCCCCCGTCGCCGGCTGCGTCTGGCGCTGGACGAATTGCAGCGGCGCGGGGCGGTCTTTCGCCGCCACGGGCAGGGCACCTTCGTCACCCCGCCGCCCCGCCCCGATGCCGGACGCCACCGCCTGCTGGCCGGCAGGCTGAGCCTTGATCAGCTGATGGATGTCCGTCGCCAGATCGAGCCGCGGCTGGCCGAACTGGCGGCGACCCGTGCCGGGGCCGGGGATCTGGCGCAGCTGGAAATCCTGATGCGGCAATCGCGCGAAGCCGTGCAGCCGCAGGAATACGACCTGGCCGACGAGGTGTTTCACTACCGAATCGCCGAACTGGCGGGCAATGCGCTGTTTCTGGAAGTCTATGATCTGATCCGGCAGATGCGGCGCGAGGCCGGCTGGCGCGAACGCAGAGAGGAAACCAACGTGCCCGGTTTCCTGAGGCTTCTGGGCCAGCAGCATCAGCATATCTTCGACGCCATCGCCGCTGGCGACGCAGCGGGCGCGGGTCAGGCGCAGCGGGACCATCTCGATTTCGTCGCCAGCGCCATCGACAGCGATTGAGACCGGCTTGACAGATCTGTCGGCTTGCCTAGCTTCGGGGCGATGCGACCCGATTTCGATGATTGTTTTCCGCTGCGCGTCGCGCGCGTCCATGAGGTTTGCGGGGCCGGCGCGACGGCCTTTGCCGCCATCGCCGCCGCCCCGGCGCAAGGTCCGGTCCTGTGGCTGCGCGAGGCATGGCGCGGCGACATGCTCAATCCGCTGGGACTTGCGCCGTTCATCGATCCGTCGCGTCTGCTGGTGGCGCGCAGCGCGAACCAGACCGACAGCCTTGCGGCCGCCGAAGAGGCCTTGCGTGACGGCGCCATTCCCTTCGTGGTGGCCCAGATCACCCGCCCGCTGAACCTGCGCGAAGGGCGGCGACTGCAACTGGCTGCCGGGGCGGGGGGCACGACCGGCCTGTGCATCATCCCCGAAAACATGGGCAGCAATGCCGCCGAGACGCGCTGGCGGGCGGTCCCGATCCTGGATGACGGGCGGGGGGACTCGACTCTGATGCAATGGGAAATTATCAAGAACAAATCAGGAACAATCGGGGCCTGGCATGTTCGATGGGATCCGGAAGCGCGTGGTCTGCATGTGGTTTCCCCGGCTGGCGAGCGACCGGGCCCTGCGGGCACGCCCGGTTGAGGCGCCCTTCGCGCTGATCGTGAGCCGGAACAATGCCGAGCGTCTGGCCTGCGTGAACGTCGCGGCCGAAAGCCGTGGTCTGTGGCCCGGCATGAACCTTGCCGATGCCCGTGCCTTCTGTCCCGATCTGGTCACCCGGACCGGCGATCCCCAGGGCGATCGGGCATTCCTGGTCGCCCTGCGCCGCTGGGCCACGCGCTATTGCCCCTGGGTCGGGCTGGACGGGACTGACGGATTGGTTCTGGACATCACCGGCGCGGCGCATCTGTGGGGCGGCGAGGCGGCGATGCTGGCCGACATGCGCGCCCGCGCCGCCCGGGCCGGGCTGACGCTGCGCCTCGGCGCGGGCGACACGCGCGGCGCGGCATGGGCGCTGGCCCGGCATGGCGAGGGGATCGCGCCCGCGGGCCGGCCGCTTGCGGCCCTTGCCCCGCTGCCGGTCGCCGGGCTGCGGCTGGATGCGGATATGGTGATGGCGCTGCAACGTCTTGGCCTGCGCCGTATCGGCGATCTGGCGGGGACGGCGCGCGCGCCCCTGGCCCGCCGCTTTGGCCCCGGCCTGCTGATGCGGCTGGATCAGGCGATGGGCGAGGCAGCCGAGCCGATCACCCCCGAAGCCGATCCCGTTCGCTATGCCCTGCGCCTGAACCTGCCCGATCCGGTCGGCCTTCTGGACGACGTGATGGCGGCTGTCGGTCAACTTCTGGGTCCGCTCTGCGACCGGCTGAAGGCACAAGAGACCGGCGCGCGGCGGTTGATCCTGACCCTGCGCCGCGTTGATCAGGTCAGCCGTCAGGTGGAATTGCGCCTTGCCGCCCCGATGCGCGAGACGGCCCGAATCCTGCCCCTGTTCGAACGCGGCATCGCCGAGGTCGATGCCGGTTTCGGCATCGATCAGATCCGGCTGGAGGCGACCCTGGTCCAGCCGCTGCCGATCCAGCAGATCGGGTCTGCGACCGCCACCGGCAGTCATGACAGCCAAGACGGCCAAGACAGGCTGGACGACCTGATGACCCGGATCGGAACCCGGATCGGGCTGGAAAACCTGCTGCGTTTCCTGCCCGCCGACAGCCACATTCCCGAACGCGGCTTCGTAGCCGCCGCAGCCGCCCACAGCCGCGCCGAGACCGGCTGGTCCGCGCCGCGCCCGCGCCCGGTGATCCTGTTTCCGCCCGAACCCGTTGCCGCTTCGGGCGCGCGTCCCCCGGCCCGGTTTCGCTGGCGGCGGATGATCTTTGCCACGGCCCGCGCCACCGGCCCGGAACGGATCGCGCCGGAATGGTGGCTGGATGATCCCGCCTGGCGGTCGGGGCTGCGCGATTACTGGCGGCTTGAAACCCGGCAGGGCAGGCGGCTGTGGCTGTTCCACACGCCGCAGGATCCCGGCTGGTTCGTCCAGGGGGAATTCGCATGAGCTATGCCGAACTGGCCGTGACCACGAATTTCACCTTCCTGACCGGCGCCTCGCATCCCGAGGAACTGGTCGCCCGCGCCGCCGAACTGGGCCTTGCCGCCATCGCCATCACCGACCGCAATTCCGTCGCCGGCGTGGTGCGCGCCCATACCGCGCTGAAAGAAATGCGGCGCGAACTGGGCAAGGCCACGATCCGCTCGACCGTGCAGGTCGACACCTGCTCGCATCAGCCGGTGGGGGAATGGAAAACCGTCGGGGCCGCGGACCGGCTGTTGCCGAAACTGATCGTCGGCAGCCGTCTGGTGGCCGAGGATTGTCCGGTCGAATGGCTGGCCCTGCCGACCGACCGACCCGCATGGCACCGGCTGTCGCGGCTGCTGAGCCGTGGCAAGCGGCGGGCCGCCAAGGGCGAATGCCGGCTGATGCTGAACGATCTGCTGACCGGCTGCCGGGGCTTGATCCTGATCGCGCTGCCGCCAACCGAGCCGCACCGGGCGATCGCGCCGGTGCAGGCGATGGCCCGGCGCTATCCGGGGCGGGTCTTTCTGGGCGCCGCGCCGCGTTACGACGGCAGCGATCAGGCCTGGTTCGATACCTGCGCGGCGCTGGCCCACAGGGTGGCGGCCCCGATGGTCGCGGTGGGTGACGTGCTGATGCACCGCGCCGCCCGGCGCCGTCTGGCCGATGTGTTGACCTGTCTGCGCGAGGGGATCAGCATCGACCGCATCGGCAGCCGTGCCCTGCCCAATGCCGAGCGCCGCCTGAAATCCCCCGCCGAGATGGACCGTCTCTTTGCCCGTCACCCGGCCGCGATCCGTCGCACGACCCAGATCGCCTCGCTGTGCTGCTTCGATCTCGACCAGCTCGGCTACGATTATCCCGACGAGGTTGCAGCAGACGAGGCGCCTCAGGACAGGCTGGTCCGGCTGACCCGCGAGGGTCTGGCGCGGCGCTATCCGGGTGGCGCGCCGCAGCGGGTCCATGATCTGATCGACAAGGAACTGGCCCTGGTGGAGGAACTGAAATACGCCGCCTATTTCCTGACCGTCCACGACATCGTGGCCGAGGCACGCCGACGCGGCATCCTGTGCCAGGGGCGCGGCTCGGCCGCCAATTCGATCCTGTGCTACCTGCTGGGCATCACCGATGTCAGCCCCGATCTGATCGGCATGGTCTTCGAACGCTTCATCTCGCGCCATCGCGGCGAGCCGCCCGATATCGACGTGGATTTCGAACATGAGCGCCGCGAAGAGATGATCCAGTGGATCTACGGGAAATATGGCCGCCATCGCGCGGGCCTTTGCGCCACGGTGATCCATTTCCGTTCGCGCGCGGCGATCCGCGAGGTGGGCAAGGTGATGGGATTGTCCGGGGACGTGACCGCCGCGCTGTCGGGCCAGATCTGGGGGATGTCGAACGCGGGCGCGGATCCCGAACGGATGCGCGAACTGGGTCTTGATCCGCGGGATCGCCGCCTGTCGCAGACGATCCGCCTGATCCGCGAGATCATCGGTTTTCCGCGCCATCTGTCCCAGCATGTCGGCGGTTTCGTCATCACCCGGGGGCGGCTGGACGAATTGTGTCCGGTCGAGAATGCGGCGATGGAGGACCGCACCGTCATCGGCTGGGACAAGGACGATATCGACGCGCTGAACATCCTGAAGGTCGATGTCCTGTCGCTGGGGATGCTGACCTGCATCCGCAAGAGCTTTGACCTTCTGGAAAGCCACGAAGGCATCCGTCACAGCCTCGGTTCGGTGCCGCAGGGGGACGAGCCGACCTACCGGATGCTGCAACAGGCCAATGCGGTGGGCGTCTTTCAGGTCGAAAGCCGGGCGCAGATGAATTTCCTGCCGCGGATGAAGCCGCGTGAATTCTACGACCTGGTGATCGAGGTCGCCATCGTCCGCCCCGGCCCGATCCAGGGCGGCATGGTCAAACCCTATATCCGCCGCCGTCAGGGGCTGGAGAAAGCCGAACCTTTCGGCCCGGCCTTGGCCGAGGTGACGCGGCGGACCCTGGGGGTGCCCCTGTTTCAGGAACAGGCCATGCAGATCGCCATCGTCGGTGCGGGCTATAGCGCCGAAGAGGCCGACCGCCTGCGCCGCTCGCTGGCCTCGTTCCGGCGCATGGGCACGATCGGCGAGCATCGCGAACGCTTTGTGCAGGGGATGCTGTCGAACGGCTATGACCGTGGGGTGGCAGAACAATGTTTCTCGCAGATCGAGGGGTTTGCCGATTACGGCTTTCCCGAAAGCCACGCGGCGGCCTTCGCGATGCTGACCTATGTCTCGTCATGGCTGAAATGCCATCATCCGGCGATCTTTGCCTGCGCGTTGCTGAATTCGCAGCCGATGGGGTTTTACGCCCCCGCCCAGATCGTCCGGGACGCGCGCGAGAACGGGGTCGAGATCCGCCCCGTCTGCGTCAATTCCAGCCTCTGGGACAACCGGCTGGAACGGCGCGCCGATGGCGCATGGGCACTGCGGCTGGGATTTCGCCAGATCCGGGGCTTTCGCGACGGCGATGCCCGGCGGATCCAAGAATGTCGCGGCAACGGCTATACCGATGTCGAAAGCCTGTGGCTGCGCGCCGGAATTCCGCCCGCCGTGCTGGAACGGCTGGCCGAGGCCGACGCCTTCGCCGCCATCGGCCTGACCCGGCGTGACGCGCTGTGGCAGGTCCGTGCGATCCGGGCACCCGCGCCGCTGCCGCTGTTTTCCGATCCGCTGGATGGCGAGGCCACTTGCGAGCCGCAGGTTGCGCTGCCCGCCATGCATCTGGGCGAGGAGGTGGTCGAGGATTACGTCGCCCTGCGCCTGTCGCTGCGCGCCCATCCGATGGAATTGCTGCGCCCGCGCCTGCCGGGCCTGATCCCGAACCGTGATCTGCCACGGGTTCCGCCGCGCCGGGTTTCGGTCTGCGGCCTCGTCATCACCCGCCAGCGCCCCGGCACGGCATCGGGCGTGATCTTCCTGACGCTGGAGGACGAGACCGGGGTGGCCAATGTCGTCGTCTGGCGGCGCATCCATGACCGTTTCCGCCGCGCGGTGATGGGCGGGCGGCTGTTGCGAGTCACCGGGCGGCTGGAACGCGAAGGCATCGTGGTGCATCTGATCGCCGATCGGATCGAGGATCTGTCCCATCGCCTTGCCGAACTGGGCCATCCGCTTGAGGGTGCGGTCGGCACGACCTCGCCCCGCGCGGACATCGCGCCGCGCCCGAAACATCAACCCGCCCATGCCGGCCATCCCCGCGATCAGGCGAAACGACTTTTCCCCAGCCGGGATTTTCATTGAAAGCAGCATCGCGGCTTTGCCCGGGTCCTGGCCCGCTTGTGTCGGATGATGCACGCCGACGCATCGATGCCACCGCGACCGGTGATGGCCGACGATCAGCCTGCCTCGCGGCGTTCCCCATGCCCCAGGATTTCCGCCCCCGAGGCCGGGATCATGACATGGCCCTCGACGCGGTTCCGGCCGCTGCGCTTGCCCTGGTAAAGCATGGCGTCGGCGGTCGAGATCCACAATTCCATCGACAATTCGGACGAGCAGCGACCGCTGGCGACGCCGATGCTGACGGTCACGACAGGGCTGACATCAGAGCCGCCGTTGCCGATACCCAGAGCCTCGACCCTCCGGCGCATGTCCTCGGCCACCTCCAGCGCGCCATCGTGATCGGTGCGCGGCAGGATGCAGGCGAATTCCTCGCCGCCATAGCGCAGGCAGGTATCGCCGCTTCGCCGGACCGCGCCGCCTAGTGCCGAAGCCACCTTGCGCAAGCACTGGTCCCCTTCAAGATGCCCATAAAGATCGTTGAACTGTTTGAAGAAATCGATATCCAGCATGATGAAGGACAGCCAGTCGCCCTCGCGAGAGAGGCGGCGCAGTTCGGTCTGAAGCAGCTTTTCCAGAAGCCGGCGGTTGCCAAGACCCGTCAGCCCGTCCGTCATCGCCAGATTGGCCAACTGGTCTCGCATCCGCTTCAATTCGATATGGTTGTCCACACGGCTGCGCAGGGCAACCGGCTGAATCGGTTTGGTGACATAATCGATGGCCCCGGCGGCCAGACCGCGCACCTCGTCCTCGGTGTGGTAAAGGCCGGTGGTGAAGATCACCGGTATGTCGGCCGTGGCGGGGTCGTCTTTCAGCTTTCTGCACACCTCGTAGCCATCCAAGCCCGGCATCACGATATCCAGCAAGATCAGATCCGGCGTCACCCGCTGAACGACCCGCAACGCATCTTCCCCCGAACGGGAAAAGCAGATCTCGTAATCCTCGCCCAGGACAGCGCCCATGATCTCGATATTCGCGATCTCGTCGTCCACGATCATGATGACCGGTTTGCTCATGTTGCGACCTCACCATTGTCGGGACCGGTTTCGGGCTGCGTGCCGTCCAGAAGGCGCAGCGCCTCGGCATAATCCAGTCGCAGCAGAGCCTGAAGCACGGGATGGGCGTCACGCGTGCCGGCGTCCAGGCCCAGGGCATCGGCAAAGGCGTGAAAACCGGCTCGTGCCGAAAGGCTCCTGCGACACAGTTGTTGGCGCAGCGCATCCCGGGCGGCCCGAGCCTCGGCCGAGGCGTGCGAAGCCGCGTTGATCCGCGCGGCAGCCGGGGCGTCGGCACTTGCCTGCGACGGCGCGGGCTGAAGGCTGTTTGCCGCGGCGATGGCCGGCGCCATCCTGTCCGCCAGTTCCGCGATCAACCCGGCCACGGCGCCGGATTCGCCGGCGCCAAGCGCCGCCTCGATCTGCCCGGCCAGATCCGGCACCTCGGCCAGTTCCAGCGATCCGGCGACGCTTTTCAGGGTGTGGGCCAGCCGCGCCGCATCCTCGATCCGCCCAGCCCGGATCATGGCGCGCAGATCGTCGCCGACACGGCCGTAGCTTTCCCCGAAACTGACGATCAGACGCCGCAACAATGCGGCCTTTCCGTTCACGCGACGAAGCGCGCGGTCCAGGCCGAAGGGCGGCAGTTGTGCAGGCAGGACGGGCACCAAGCCGGTCGCACCGGCACGTGTCCGCTCTTTCCGGACCGCCTGCGGTCCGGTCTTCAGCCAGGTTCCAAGAACCCTGATCAACTGATCGGGATCCACGGGTTTCGAGATGTGGTCGTTCATGCCGGCTCCAAGGCAGCGCTGCCGCTCTTCTTCGTAGGCGTGGGCGGTCAGGGCGATGATCGGCAGGCAATCGGCCGAATGTGTCTGCCGGATCAGCTTCGTGGCCGCCACGCCGTCCATCTCGGGCATCTGCACATCCATCAGCACGGCCGCGTAGCCATGATCCTCATCCAGAATCCTGCGACAGGCGATGACACCGTTTTCGGCGCAATCGACGACCAGACCCGCGTCGTTCAGCAACTCCACCGCGATCTCGCGATTGATCGCGTTATCCTCGACCAGCAGAACGCAAAGGCCCTGCATCGCTTGCGGAAGGTGCAGACCGGCGGACGAAGCGCGCAGGTCGGCGCCGGAACTGACGGGCGGCGCGGCGGGCGGAATCAACTGGTTCAGCATGTCCAGCAGGCCGTGTGCATCAAGCGGTTTGCGCAGGACTGCGCTGATCGCGGCACGATCCTGGTCCCGGATGAATTCGTCGATCGGATAGGCGGTGACGATCAGCGTTGTCGGCATTACCGCCAGATGCGGGCTGGATTGCATCGCCCGGACCGTCTGCAAGCCATCCATTCCTGGCATCTTCCAGTCCAGAAGAACCAGATCATAGGGGTTGCCGGCCATTGCCTCGCGTTCCAGCATTGCCAGCGCCTCGGAGCCCGACGGGACCAGATCGCCCCGCATGTTCCAGCGGGTCAGGGTCGCGTCGATGAAATCGCGCGAGGCCGGGTTGTCGTCAGCCACCAGCACCCGCAACGCCCGCAGGCGATCATGGGGCAGTGGCGCCTGACAGCTTGCATCGGCCCCGATCCCAAGCCGCATCGTGAAGGTGAAGACACTGCCCAGGCCCGGGGTGCTTTGAACCTCGATCCGGCCGTCCATCTGTTCGACGATCTGGCGGCAGATGGCCAGGCCCAGTCCGGTCCCTCCGAAGCGCCGGGTGGTGGAACTGTCGGCCTGCATGAACGAGGCGAAGATATGCG
>NZ_DHXG01000036.1:0-14235 GCF_002413585.1 Paracoccus sp. UBA5162 | reverse complement strand
GCGCAGGGCCGTCGCGATCTCGTCGAGGATCGCGGGGTCATCGATGGTGGCCGGCGTCCCGACATCTTCTCCATCAGCGATCCGGGCCATGGTCGCGCGCAGGATCTTGCCCGAGCGCGTCTTGGGCAGGCGATCCACGATGCAGGCCAGGCGAAAGGCCGCGACCGGGCCGATACGGTCGCGAACCAGACCCACCACCTCGCGCAGCACCTGATCCGGCGGGTCATTCACGCCCTTCTTCAGACACAGAAGGCCCAGCGGCACCTGACCCTTCAGAGGATCGGCAACGCCGATCACCGCGCATTCCGCGACCGCCGGATGGCTGGCCAGAACCTCTTCCATCGCGCCGGTGGACAGGCGGTGGCCGGCCACATTGATCACGTCATCGGTGCGCGCCATGACATAGAGATAGCCGTCCTCGTCCAGATAGCCGGCATCGCCGGTCTCGTAATAGCCGGGGAAATGCGCCAGATAGGCTTGTCGGAACCGGTTCTCGGCATTCCACAATGTCGGCAGCGTGCCGGGTGGCAGCGGCAGTTTCAGCGCAATCGCGCCCAGCGTGCCGGGGGCGACCGGCTGGCCGCCTTCGTCCAGGACCTGCACGTCATATCCCGGCATGGCGACGGTCGGGCTGCCGGACTTGACCGGCAGCCGTTCGATCCCCAGGGGGTTGGCCGCAATGGCCCATCCGGTTTCGGTCTGCCACCAATGATCGATCACCGGCACGGTCAGGTGATTTTCGGCCCATTCGACGGTATCGGGATCGGCGCGTTCGCCTGCCAGAAACAGCGCCTTGAGGCAGGACAGGTCATAGTCGCGGATCAGCTGGCCCTTGGGATCCTCGCGCTTGACGGCGCGGATCGCGGTGGGCGCGGTGAAGAAGGACTTGACCCCATGATCCTGGATCACTCGCCAGAAGACGCCGGCATCGGGGGTGCCGACGGGCTTGCCCTCGAACACGATGGTGGTCGCGCCCGCGATCAGCGGACCATAGCAGATATAGCTGTGGCCCACGACCCAGCCGACATCCGATGCGGCCCAGAACACATCTCCGGCCTCGATCGCGTAGATGTTGTGCATCGACCATTGCAGCGCGACCAGATGACCCGCCGTATGGCGCACCACGCCCTTGGGCTGACCCGTCGTGCCCGAGGTATAAAGGATATAGACCGGGTGATGACCCTCGACCGGCACGCAATCGGCGGGCGCGGCGTCGCGCGTGACCCGGTCCCAGTCGAGATCGCGATCCGCGATCAGTTCGGCCGGCTGCTGTTCGCGTTGCAGGATGATGCAGGAATCGGGCTTGTGCGAAGCCTGATCGATGGCCCGGTCCAGAAGCGGCTTGTAGGCGACGATGCGCCCCGGCTCCAGCCCGCAGGACGCGGCTATGATAGCGCGGGGCCGGGCGTCGTCGATGCGCACGGCCAGTTCATGCGCCGCGAAGCCGCCGAAGACGACCGAATGGATCGCCCCCAGCCGCGCGCAGGCCAGCATCGCCTCCAGCGCCTCGGGAACCATGGGCATGTAGATGATGACGCGGTCGCCTTTCCCGACGCCAGCGGTGCGCAGCGCGCCTGCAAGGCGGGCCACGCGGTCGCGAAGCTCGGCATAGGTGATGCGCTGGATGCTGTCGGTGATGGGGCTGTCATGGATGATGGCAAGGCGGTCGCCGTAGCCGGCCTCGACATGACGATCCACGGCGTTCCAGCAGGTATTGACCATCGCTTCCGCGAACCATTCGCCCGCCGGGCCATCATCGGAATAGGCGCGGCCGGGCGCGCGGTCCCAGTCGATCGCCTGCGCCGCGCGCATCCAGAACCCCTCCGGATCGGATTTCCAGCCCGCATAGATGTCCTTGTAGGCCATGACGTCCTCCTTCTCCCTGGGACTTGTTATGGGGCAGCACGGAGGCTGTGCAACCATGTTAGCGGCATCCCCGGCGGGACGGTCCAGGAAAGCGGCGTGAATTGCGCCGGGTGCGGCTGCGGTGGCCGGATCGTGGCGGGCCGGACCAGCGCCCGACTTTCTTTCAATGCCCTCCGCGCCCGTCACCGGCGGCAGCCGCGGCCCTTTGATCTCGGCTTGCCCGCGCGGCGTTGCAGGGCCCGGCTGTGGGGGCGAGACCGCTGATCTGGGCGGGCAGGCTTTCATCCCAGCGGCGGAAAGCGGCCAGGACACGCAGCGGCCTCGGCGATCTGATCCCAGCTTTTGCCGGCGGCGCGCAGCGAGTCGATGCTCGGGCCGTCGGGATCGCCATGGATCGCGATGCTGCGGGCGGCGATGCGGCTGCGCAGCGGTTCGGGCGTCAGCGCCTTGTAGCGGGCCGACAAGGCCCGGCGTTCGGCGTGAAGCCCGCGCGCGATCTCTTCGGCGGCAAGACCCGCGGCGCGCAGATCATCAGCCCGCCGCGCCAGCGCCCGAACCTGTTGTTCGTATCGCGCGCGCAGGCCGGGCATCACCGCGCCTCAGCTGTAATGCGCGACCGGGGTTCCGGCCAGCACGCTCATGTTCAGCAGGCCGCGGGGGGTGATCGAGGGCGTCACGATATGGGCGCGGTTGCCCATGCCCATCAGGATCGGCCCGACCTCCAGCCCGCCGGCGCGCATCTTCAGTGCGTTCCTGACGCCCGAGGCCGCATCCGTGCCCGCAAAGACCAGCACGTTGGCCGCGCCCTGCAGCCGCGATCCGGGGAAGATGCGTTCGCGCAGTTCGGGATCCAGCGCGGCATCGACATGCATCTCGCCGTCGTACATGAAATCGGGTTCGCGTGCGTCCAGCAGCGCCATGGCCTCGCGCATCTTGCGGCCGGTATAGGTGTCGAGATTGCCGAATTGCGAATGGGCGCAGAGTGCGATCTTGGGCGTCAGACCGAAGCGGCGGACATGGCGTGCGGTGCCCTGGACGGCTTCGGCCACCTGTTCCGGCGTGGGATCGTTGTGGCATTGCGTATCGGCGATGAACAGCGGGCCGTCTTCCAGGATGATCATCGACAGCGCCCCGACCGGATGCAGCCCGTCGCGCGCCAGGACATGGCGGACATATTGCAGATGCCAGCTATACTGCCCGAACGTGCCGCAGATCATGCTGTCGGCCTCGGCGCGATGGACCATGACCGCGCCGATGGCGGTTGTGTTGGTGCGCATGATCGCCCGCGCAATATCGGGGCTGACCCCCTGCCGTGCCATCAACTGGTGATAGGTTTCCCAGTAATCGCGATAGCGAGAATCGCTTTCGGGGTTCACGATCTCGAAGTCGCGGTCGGGCCGGATCGGCAGGCCGGCGCGTTCGGCCCGCATGGCGACGACCTCGGGGCGGCCGATCAGGATCGGCTTGTCGGTGGTTTCCTCCAGCATCGCATTGGCCGCGCGCAGCACACGCTCGTCCTCGCCCTCGGCGAAGACGATGCGCCGTTCCGAGGTGGCCGCAGCCTCGAAGACCGGGCGCATGATCAGGGCCGAGCGGAAGACCGATCCGTCCAGCTTGCGCTTGTAGGCGTCCAGGTCGTCCAGCGGACGGGTCGCGACCCCGGATGCCATCGCTGCCTTGGCGACCGAGGTCGAGACGACCCCGACCAGGCGCGGATCGAAAGGTTTCGGGATCAGGTATTCGGGGCCGAAGGTCAGCGTCTCGCCGCGATAGGCGGCCGCCGCCTCGGCGGCGGTGGTGGCGCGGGCCAGGGCCGCGATACCCTCGATACAGGCCAGTTCCATCTCGTCGTTGATCGTTGTCGCGCCCACGTCCAGCGCGCCGCGGAAGATGAAGGGAAAGCACAACACGTTGTTGACCTGGTTGGGATAATCGCTGCGACCGGTGGCGATGATGGCGTCGGGGGCGACGGCGCGCGCATCCTCGGGCAGGATTTCGGGCATCGGGTTGGCCAAGGCGAAGATCACCGGCCGGCTGGCCATCCTTGCCACCATCTCGGGCTTCAGCACGCCGGGACCGGACAGGCCAAGGAACAGGTCGGCCCCCTCGATCACCTGATCGAGGCTGCGCAGATCGGTCGGCTGGCCATAGGCCGCCTTTTGCGGGTTCATGTCCTCGGCCCGGCCCTCGTGGACCAGCCCGTGAATGTCGCAAAGCCAGATGTTTTCGCGCCTGACGCCCAGCTTCAGCAGCATGTCCAGACAGGCGATCCCCGCCGCGCCGCCGCCGGTCGAGACGACCTTGATATCCTCGAACCGCTTGCCCGCGACATGCAGCGCGTTGGTCGCCGCGGCGCCCACCACGATGGCGGTGCCGTGCTGATCGTCGTGAAAGACCGGGATGTTCATCCGCTCGCGGCACAGCCTTTCGACGATGAAGCAGTCCGGAGCCTTGATGTCTTCCAGGTTGATCGCGCCGAATGTCGGTTCCAGCGCACAGACGATATCGGCCAGTTTCTCGGGATCGGCCTCGTTCACCTCGATGTCGAAACAGTCGATATTGGCGAATTTCTTGAACAGGACCGCCTTGCCTTCCATCACCGGTTTGGAGGCCGCGGCGCCGATATTGCCCAGGCCCAGAACGGCGGTGCCATTTGTCACGACGGCGACCAGATTGCCGCGCGCGGTATAGCGGCTGGCGGTCGCCGGATCGGCCTTGATTTCCAGGCAGGCTTCGGCCACGCCGGGCGAATAGGCCCGCGACAGGTCGCGGCCATTGGCCAGCGGCTTGGTCGCGCGGACCTCCAGCTTTCCGGGGCGCGGAAATTCGTGGTAATCCAGCGCGGCCTGCCGCGCGCTGTCCTGCCGGCGTTCTTCCATCTCTGTCCCCCTCCGCAAGCCGAATTTGGTTCACCGTTAAACCATTTGCGGCGCCGGGAACAGGCGGCATCGGCTTGCGTTCGCCCCCGTCGGGGCGCAAGACTGCCTCAACGAAATCAGGGGGTGACGATGTCGCTGCTGGATGCTGCGCAAGAGGTCCGCGAAGCGGCCTATGTGCCATATTCGAAGTTCAAGGTCGGCGCGGCGATACGCGGCGCATCGGGCCGGATCTATCGCGGCTGCAACGTCGAGAACGTGGCCTATCCCGAGGGCACCTGCGCCGAGGCCGGAGCCATCAGCGCCATGGTCGCGGCCGGCGAGACCCAACTGGTCGAGGTCGCGGTCATCGCCGATGCGCCCGCCCCATGCCCGCCCTGCGGCGGTTGCCGGCAGAAACTGGCCGAGTTCGGGCGCGCCGACACCCCCGTCATCATGGGCACGGTCGACGGAGCCCGCCAGACCACCACGATCGGCGATCTGCTGCCCGGCCGATTCGATGCGGGCCACATGACCCGGGCCGGATGACCGATCCGCGCCCCGTCATCGCCGCGCTTCGGGATGGACGCGGGCTGGATGGCCCCGGCGCCACGCTGATCGCGCAGGGGCTGGCGGACGGATCCGTCAGCGACGCGCAGGCAGGCGCCTTCGCGATGGCGGTCCTGACCCGTGGCACGGGCGAGGCCGGGCGCGTGGCGCTGACCCGCGCGATGCGCGATTCGGGGCATGTGCTGCGATGGGATCTGCCGGGGCCGGTCGTCGACAAGCATTCGACCGGCGGCATCGGCGACACCGTCAGCCTGATCCTTGCGCCGCTGCTGGCGGCCTGCGGGGTCTATGTGCCGATGATCTCGGGTCGCGGGCTTGGTCACACCGGCGGCACGCTGGACAAGCTGGAGGCGATCCCCGGCTTCGTCTGCGACCAGCCCGAGGACGATTTTCGCCGCATCCTGCGTGAAACCGGCTGCGCCATCGTCGCGGCAACGGGCGATATCGCGCCCGCAGACCGCAGGCTCTACGCGATCCGCGACGAATCCGCGACGGTCGGATCAATCGACCTGATCACCGCCTCGATCCTGTCGAAAAAGCTGGCGGCGGGGCTGGAGGGGCTGGTTCTGGACGTGAAGGCCGGATCGGGCGCGTTTCTGCAATCACCCGATCAGGCGAGAGCCTTGGCGCAATCGCTGGTCCGCACCGCCAATGGCGCGGGATGTCGCTGTTCGGCGCTGATTACCGATATGGATCAGCCGCTCGCGCGATCGGCCGGAAACGCGCTGGAAGTGGCCGAGGCGATCCGTGTCCTGCGCGGCGAAGGCGGCGCCTTGCGTGATCTGGTGCTGGAATTGTCGGCAGAGGCCTTGCGCCTTGCCGGGCAGGGGGGCGATCCTGCCGCGCAGCTGGATGCGGGCGCGGCGGCCGAGGTCTTTGGCCGCATGGTCGCGGCGCAGGGCGGGCCGCGCGATCTGCTGGACCGGCCTGCGGCGCATTTGCCGACCGCGCCTGCCTGCCATCCGGTTCCTGCGCCTGCCGGTTCGGTCGATGCCATCGATGTCGCGGCGCTTGGTCATGCTGTCGTGGCGCTTGGCGGTGGCAGGGTGCGCGCCGGTGATGCGATTGATGTGCGTGTCGGCCTGTCGCGGCTTGCCAAACTGGGCGAGGCGGTCGGTCCGGACCGGCCCCTGGCCATCGTCCATGCCGCCGACGAAACCGCCGCCGAGATCGCCGTCGCCGCGGTCGCGGCCGCCTACCGGATCGGGGACGGGATTGCGCCCGGTCCGCTGATCCGCGAAAGGCTGGACACAGATGACTAGCAATCGCGCCTTTCTGATCGTGATGGACAGCGCCGGTATCGGCGGCGCCCCCGATGCGGCACGGTTCTTCAACGAGGGGCGGCCCGATACCGGCGCGAACACCATCGGCCATATCGCGCAGGCCCGCCCCTTGGCCATGCCGCATCTGGACCGTCTGGGGCTTGGCGCGGCGATCGGGCTTGCCAGCGGATTGACGGTGCCGGGGCTTTCCGCGCAACCGCAGGGCCTGTGGGGCGCCGCGACCGAGATCTCGGTCGGCAAGGACACGCCGTCGGGACATTGGGAAATGGCGGGCGTGCCGGTGCCGTGGGATTGGCATTATTTTCCCGACACGCAGCCCGCCTTTCCGCCGGCGGTGACGGCACGTTTGTGCCAATTGGCCGGAACCGCGGGGATCCTTGCCAATTGCCACGCCTCGGGCACCGAGGTGATCGAGCGGTTCGGGGCCGAACATATCCGCAGCGGCTGGCCGATCTGCTATACCTCGGTCGACAGCGTGTTGCAGATCGCGGCGCATGAACAGCATTTCGGCCTGGACCGGCTGATTGCGCTGTGCGAGGGAATCGCCCCCATGCTGCATGACATGCGCGTCGGCCGCGCCATTGCCCGGCCGTTTCTGGGCGAGGCGCCGGGCCGGTTCCGCCGCACCCCCAATCGCCGCGACTTCGCCATCGCGCCGCCCGCCGATACGATCCTCGACATCGCGGCGGCGGCGGGGCGCGTCACCCACGGCATCGGCAAGATCGGCGATATCTTCAGCCATCGCGGCATCGCGCATCTGTGGAAGGGCAAATCCGACGCCGATCTGGCCGAACAGCTGATCGACCTGGGCCGAAAGGCCGAACCGGGCAGCCTGACCTTCGCCAATTTCGTCGAATTCGACACGAATTTCGGGCACCGGCGCGATGTTGCCGGCTACGGCCGGCATCTGGAATGGTTCGATACGGTGGCGGGCCGGCTGATCGAGGCTTTGCGGCCCGGTGATCTGGCGATCTTTACCGCCGATCACGGCAACGATCCGTCGTGGCATGGCACCGATCACACGCGCGAACGGGTGCCGGTGCTGGGGCACGGGCTGGGCAGGCGGCCGGTCGGGCAGGTGGGGTTCAGCGATATCGGCGCCTCGGTCATGGACCATCTGGATCTGCCCGCGCCGCAGCATGGAAGGTCGTTTCTGTGAAGAAGATCGAATTGCACCTGCATCTGGAAGGCGCGGCCCCGCCCGATTTCATCCGCGCGCTGGCGGCTGAAAAGCGCGTCGATCTGCCCACGATCTTTGACGCGCGGGGCCAGTATGCCTATGCCGATTTCAACGACTTCCTGCGCGTCTACGAGGCCGCGACCAGCATTCTGCAGGGCCCGCGCGACTATGCCCGCCTGCTGGCCGAAGTGCTGGAACGCAGCGCCGAGACGGGCGTGATCCATACCGAGCTTTTCGTCAGCCCAGAATTCTGCGGCGGCGGCGATCTGGCCGCATGGCGCGATTACCTGGCCGCGATGACCGAAGTCGCGGACCAGATGCGCAAGCAGGGCATCGACAGCCGCGGCATCGTCACCTGCATTCGTCATTTCGGCGCCGATCGCGCCCGCAGATCGGCGGTCTGCGCGGCCGAAACGGCGGGCGGCTGGATCACCGGCTTCGGCATGGGCGGCGCCGAGACGACGGGCCGCGCCACCGATTTCGCCTGGAGCTTCGATTGCGCGCGCGAGGCCGGCCTGGGCTTGACCTGTCATGCCGGTGAATGGGGCGGGCCGGACAGCATCCGGCAGGCGCTGTCGCTGGGTGTCAGCCGCATCGGCCACGGCGTCCGCGCCATCGAAGACGACGCGCTTGTGCGCGATCTGGCCGAACGCGGGACGGTGCTCGAGGTCTGTCCCGGCTCGAACATCGCGCTTGGGCTGTGGAATTCCTGGGACGCCCATCCCATCGCGCGGCTGGCCGATGCGGGGGTGAAAGTGACCGTCTCGACCGACGATCCGCCGTTCTTTCACACCGACATGGGCAAGGAATACGACCGCCTTGCCGATGCCTTCGGCTGGGGCGAAAAGGACTTCCTGCAGATCAACCAATGGGCAGCCGAGGCCGCCTTTTGCGACCCCGAAACCCGCGACCGGCTGAGAAAGGAATTCGCGTGACCGATCCCCACCTGAGTGTCGTCAAGCATCCGCTGATCCAGCACAAGTTGACGATCATGCGGCAGAAGGACGTCTCGACCGCCACCTTCCGCCAGCTTCTGCGCGAGATCAGCCTGCTTCTGGCCTATGAGGTCACGCGCGAACTGGAACTGACCGACATCACCATCCAGACCCCGATCTGCGAGATGCAGGCACCGACGCTGGCTGGCAAGAAGCTGGCGCTGATCTCGATCCTGCGGGCCGGCAATGGTCTGCTGGACGGTATCCTGGAGCTGATTCCGTCGGCGCGGGTGGGATTCGTCGGTCTTTACCGCGACCCCGAGACGCTGAAGCCGGTCGAATATTACTGCAAGGTGCCCAGCCTCGATGAGCGGATGACCATCGTCGTCGATCCGATGCTGGCCACGGGCAATTCCTCTGTCGCGGCGATCGACATGCTGAAATCCCGTGGCGCAAGGAATCTGCGTTTCCTGTGTCTTCTGGCCGCGCCAGAGGGCGTTCGCAGGATGTATGAGGCCCATCCCGATGTGCCGATCTGGACCGCCGCGCTGGACCAGCGGCTGGACGATCACGGTTACATCGTGCCCGGTCTGGGCGATGCGGGCGACCGGATGTTCGGCACGAAATAGGACCGCGTTAACAACCGTTTCAGGCTTTTGCCCTATCCCGTGACATGAAGGGTCGAATCGCGGGTGATTTATGCGGGTGCTGGTCGGGATCTTGTTGTGGATGATGGCGGCGGGGCCGGTCCTGGCTGCGCCGGCACCGCCGCCTCCCGAGGATTTTGCGGCCCTTCAGTATATCGACGGTGCCGGATGCGTGTTTCGACGCGCGGATGGCGAATGGATACCGAAGCTGGACAAGACCGGGGTGCGGATCTGCGGATTTCCTCCGACATTCTCGACCCGGCGCACGGATCCTGAAACGGACCGCGTGCTTCCGCTGGGCGAGGCAAAGGTTCCGCCCAGCCCCGAGGATCGGTTGATCCAGGCCCTGGCTTTCGGGCTTCGCGCGGGCGAATTCACGGCCGACCCCCGTGTGGCGCAGCCGATCGCCGCGCCTGCCGAGGCATCCGGCCAACAGGCCTTCGCGCGCGACTTGGACACGGTGATGACGAAGGAAGCAGAGGTTCGGGCCGCGATGGCCGCGATGCAGGACGCGCCCGACGGATTGTGCGAAAAGCTGGGCTATGTGGCCGATCCGGGTGCCGCGCCGGTGCTGGGGCAGGATGTCACGCTTGGCCTGTGCGCGGGAATGCGGCCGGTCACATTGTCCGCGCGGGTTCGCCGGGGCGCGATGGAAGGCGAGGCCGACCCGCAGGATGCCGGACAAACAGGGCGCAGGACATCGCCGGCTGTCGCCGGCTCATCCATTCGCCGGGACCGGCGTCCCGCCGCGTCGCGGCCGCCGGACAGGGCCGCCAGGAAAGCTGTCGCCAGCTCCGGCCCGGCCCGCAGATCGCGGGCCGCGACCGTGGCAGCGGATCGTGTCGAAATGATTCCGGCCTCGGCCCGCTATGTCCGGATCGGAGATTATGCGGCGGAGGCGAATGCGGCCGGCGCGATCCGGCGGCTTTCCGATCTTGGCTATCGCGTGGCGCAGACCTATGGCCGACGGGGCGGGATCAGGGTTCGGATCATCCTTGCAGGGCCGTTTCGCGACCGCCGCTCGCTGGTCGAGGCCCTGAATCATCTGCGCCGCAACGGCTATCCACGCGCTGTGGCCCGATAGGGCACTGACTGCCACCGGACCAGATCCGCGGACGGAGGCGGGACATGCAAGGCCGCGACGCAAGGCATCGGATCGAAAAGATGGACTGACCAGGCTCAGATCCCGCAGATCGGCCTGCCGGGATCAGACCGGCTTCAGGGCATCAAGTTCGGTCACGATCGCGCGCCGGATCGGCGCGGGCCGCGCGGCAGCGACCGCGGCATCCGAAGCCGCGGCTTCCTTGCCCGGCTGGTCTGAAATCCGGGGCGCATCCGTCGATCGCTTGTCGTCGCTCATCTCGTCTCTCCATAGGAGGATTCTCTTGCAAGCAGGTTCAGATAGACGGCGGCGGCCGTGGATGCCAGAGCCATGACGCCGCGTCACAGCTCGAATGCGCGGTATTCGGCCCCATCGGGCCTCAGCCGATCCGGACCATCCGGTGTTTTTTCCTGCCCACCGATACCTTCATGCCATCGCCGATCATCGCCGATCCTATCGGCATCTGCGGATCGGTGACCGGCTGATTGTTCAACCGCAGGCCCCCTTCGGCGATCAGGCGCTTGGCCTCCTTGCCGCTGGACGTGATGCCGGCCTGAACCAGCATCTGAACGACCGACAGCCCGCCCGAAAATGCGTCCGCCGGCAATACCGCGACATCAAGATCGCCGCCCGCCCCGCCCTGCTCGAAGACTTCGCGCGCCGTCGCCTCGGCGCTGGCCGCGGCGTCGGCGCCGTGCAGCAGGGAGGTGACCTCGTTGGCCAGCAGGATCTTGGCATCGTTGATTTCCGAACCCTGCAGGGCGCCCAACCGGTCGCATTCCTCGATCGGCAATTCGGTGTAGAGCTTCAGGAACCGGCCCACATCCGCATCGGTGGTGTTGCGCCAGAACTGCCAGAAATCATAGGCCGACAGCATCGCACCACTGAGCCAGACCGCTCCACCCGCGGATTTGCCCATCTTGCGCCCGTCGCTGGTGGTCAGCAGCGGCGAGGTCAGCCCCCAGATCACCGCATCGTCCACCCGCCGGGTCAGGTCGATCCCGTTGACGATATTGCCCCATTGGTCCGATCCGCCCATCTGCAACTGGCATCCGTGCCGCCGGTGCAGTTCCAGAAAGTCGTAGGCCTGCAGGATCATGTAGTTGAATTCCAGGAAGGACAGCGATTGTTCGCGATCCAGCCGCGACTTCACCGATTCGAAGCTGAGCATTCGGTTGACGCTGAAATGCCGCCCGATGTCGCGCAGGAAATCGAGATAGTTCAGATCGTCCAGCCATTCCGCGTTGTTCAGCATCAGCGCCGCGCCGTCGCCATAATCGAGGTAGCGCGCGAAGACCTGCCCCATCCCGTCGATATTGGCCTGGATCGCGGCCGCATCCAGCAGCGGCCTTTCCTCTGACCGGAACGAGGGATCGCCGACCTTGGTGGTGCCGCCGCCCATCAGCGTGATCGGCCGGTTGCCGGTCTTCTGGAACCAGCGCAGCATCATGATGTTCAGCAGATGTCCCACATGCAGGCTGGCCGCCGTCGCATCATAGCCGATATAGGCCGTGACCGGCCCCGCCAGCAGCGCCCGGTCCAGCCCCTCGTGATCGGTGCAGTCGGCGACATAGCCACGGTCGATCATCACGCGCAGGAATTCGGATCTGGGCTGATAGGTCATGGGGTTTTTCCTCTGCGTCGCGGCGGATATACCGGCTGTGACGGAAAAGGAAAAGCGTGATGATCCGGGCTCTGGGAATGATGTCGGGAACCTCGATGGACGGGGTCGACGCCGCGCTGATCGACACTGATGGCAGCGATATCGCAGGCTTTGGCCGCAGCGGCTTTCTTCCGGTCTCGGACAACGAGGCCGCCATTCTCGACGCGGCGCGGGGCCTGTGGCCGGGCGATCCGGGCGTGGCGCACGCGGCCGCGATCTCTGAAACCGCACATGTCCAATTGGCGGCGGATTTTCCCGAGGCCCAGCTGATCGGCTATCACGGTCAGACCCTGGCCCATGATCCGCGGGGGCGCGGCACGCATCAGGCGGGCGACGGGGCGGCGCTGGCGCGGCGGATCGGGCGGCCGGTCGTGTGGGATTTTCGCAGCGAGGATGTACGACAGGGCGGCGAGGGGGCGCCGCTTGCGCCCTTCTTCCACTGGGCCTGCGCCAAATGGGCGATCGGGCAGGGCCATCTGCCGACCGCGCCGCTGGCCTTTCTCAATCTGGGCGGGGTGGGTAACATCACCTGGCTTGATCCGGCCGCCCCCGCGCCGCAGGCGGACGGGGCCTGTCTGGCCTTCGATACCGGGCCCGCCAATGCACCGATCAACGATCTGATGCGCGCGCGCCGGCGGCAAAGCCGCGACGAGGGCGGCGCCCTGGCCGCGGCAGGCCGTGCCGATTCGGGGGCCGTGGCGGATTTCCTGCGCCATCCCTTTTTCGACCGGAAGCCGCCGAAATCACTGGATCGCGACCAGTTCGCGGGCCTGGCCGCGGCCGTCTCGGGGCTGGCCGATGCCGACGCCGCCGCGACATTGGTCGCGGCGCTGGCGGGATCGGTGGCCGCGGCGTTCCGCTGGTTGCCGGCCGCGCCCGCGCTGGTCCTGGTCTGCGGCGGCGGACGGCACAACGGCGCGATCATGTCCGCCTTGCGCGATATCCTGCCCGCACGGGTCATGCCGGTCGAGGCGGCCGGACTGGATGGCGACATGCTTGAGGCGCAGGCTTTCGGCTGGCTGGCGGTGCGGGTGATGCGGGGATTGCCGACCTCCGGCCCCGGCACGACCGGCGTTCCGGCCCCGGCCTGCGGCGGTCGGATCAGTCATCCCCGGCTGTAGGATCGTGCAGCGTGGTCACGGGTTCGGGAACCCTGTCACGCCCTCGCGGTTGAGCCTGCGAAGCCGCAGCGGCGGCCCGAGGAAAATACGGAGGAAGACATGACCAGACATCTCTTGGGAAGCGTTGCTGCGCTGGCGCTTTTGACAGGCCCGGCCCTGGCGCAGGACCAGAACGCCCAGACCACCGGGACTGCCCCTGCGGCCGAAAGCCAGAATGCGGCAGTCAGCGGCGTCACCGTGCAGCAATGCGCGCCCAAGGTGACGGTTACGCAGACACCGCCGCAAGTCACCATCACCATGCCCGCCGACGCGGGCGGCGAGCCGATGGTTTCCGTCACGCAGGCCCCGCCCGAAGTCAGCGTCGAGGCGTGCGAGCCGACGGTGACCTTCGCCGATGGCGCTGGCCAGCAGGCGCAGATGAAGCCCGCCGAGGGCGAGCCCGAGGTGGTGGTCAACGCACCCGAAACGGCCGAGCTGACCGTGACGCGCCAGAACACCGGAACCGCCGGGGCGGACAGCAATGCCACGGCGACGGCTGCGGCGGATGGCGCACAAGGCGGCAATTCGGCAACCGCCGCAGGCGGAGGCGGAAATACAGCGGCATCGGACGCCGGCGGCGCGGCATCTGATACGGCCGCGTCACCTGATGCGGCCGGAAACGCGGCGGATGAAAACGCGGCACAGCCGGCAGGGGGTGCCGACCAGGCGTCAACTAGCCCGGCAGATGCAGGTGCTTCAGGACAATCGGCCGACGGCGCGGCTGCCGGAAATGGCACCGCAGCCGCGGATGGCGTTCAGGATGCAACCGCTTCCGACAGCTCGGTGTCACAGAATCCGGCGGATTCCGCCAGCGCAGGCGACACGACCAGCGGGGCGGATGAAGCGGCCGCGCCCGAAGGAAGCGCGCCGCCGGCGCCCGGCGGGAATGCCGGCGACGCCGGCGGACAACCGTCCGCGACGGTCGCGCCGACCACGGCCGCTCCGGACCAGGCCGCGAACGACAGCGCGGCGGC
>NZ_DHXG01000003.1:30285-30438 GCF_002413585.1 Paracoccus sp. UBA5162 | reverse complement strand
ATGGCCGAGGTCAATCTGGCGACCCTCATGCGGCGGCGTCTGACCATGACCGGCTCGACGCTGCGGGCGCGTACCCTCGAGCAGAAAACCGCAGTTGTCGACGCGGCCCGCGAACGGGTCTGGCCGCTCTTCGAGACCGGACAGTTGCACCCT
>NZ_DHXG01000003.1:15334-29998 GCF_002413585.1 Paracoccus sp. UBA5162 | reverse complement strand
CGCTCTTCGAGACCGGACGGTTGCGCCCTGTCATCCACCAGCGTCTGCCGCTGGCGCAGGCAGCCGAGGCCCACCGCCTGATGGAGGCCAGCACCCACATTGGCAAGCTGCTGCTCGTTACCAGGGCAAGCGAATGACTGTTTGCTGCTTGCTCTCGATGGGGACTGGTGTGGCCGGGCCCGTCAGAGCGCCTGAAGCCCGAAGTCTGAAGCCGCAGCCCATGAGCCGACCGCGAGGGCATTCCTACGGCGTCCCGCCCGTCAGCAGCGACAGGTCCGTGTCGTCGTGCTCCATGGCGAGCATAAGCAGCAGGTAGTCGCGGATGTGCCGGGTGGTCAGGAAGTTTTCCTTGACGTGCTCGTGTCCGGCGGTCCCCACCGCGTCTCGGAGCTCGGGATCGCCGAGCAACTCGACTGCACGGTTGGCCGCGCCCTCCGGCGAGTGCACGAGAAAACCGGTTACGCCGTTGAGGAGCTGCAGCCGGATGCCGCCGACCGCGCCGCCGATGCCGCCGCCAATGCCGCCCGCAACGTGGTGACGGATGGCGATGCGACCGGCGCCGGCGCCGCAGAAACCGCCGCCTCGGCCGCCCAGGATGCCGCCGCCGCGACCGAACAGGCCGCCAGCGCCGCCGTCGCAGCCGCCCGGATCGAGGCCGCGCTGACGCCGGCGGGCTTCGACGCCGACAGGGTCGCGCAGATCATCGACCAGGCGCAGATCCCGCAAATCCAGAAGGAGACGCTTAAAAATCTCGTGACCAGCGCCGGCCAGGATCCGGCGCTGCTGCGCGAGGCGCTGGATCAGGTCAAGGCGGTCATGCAGTGACCATCGCGGCGACCGGGCTGGAGGATTTCCTGCGACGCAAGCCGGCGGCGCTGGCACGCGGACCGCTGGCGATCATCCTGATCGAGGACGACGCTGCCGTCCGGCAGACGCTGGATCATCATCTGAAGCTGGGGTTCCGCCACATCCTTGCCCTGTCGCCCGAGCCTGTCACGCTGCCCGCGGATGGCGCGGACAGGATCAGCAACCTGATTTGGGACACCCGCCGGCGCGACGCCCACAAGGGGGCGGTGGACCGGATCATCCGGGCGGTCGCGCCGGGAACCTGGCTTTATTATTGCCATAACGCCGAGTTCCTGTTCTTCCCGTTTTCCGAAACCCGCAGCGTCGGCGAGTTGCTGGCCTTTCATGCCGAGGAACGGCGCGCGGCGATGCTGACCTATGTCATCGACCTCTATGCCGCCGAACCGGACGTGGCGCCCGATGCGGTCGATCTGTCGGCGGCGCTGTTCGACAGGACCGGCTATTATGCGCTTGGCCGCAAGGATGCCCAGGGCCGCGCGATCGAACGGCAGCTGGATTTTCACGGCGGCCTGCGCTGGCGGTTCGAGGAGCATCTGCCGCCGGACCGGCGGCGGATCGACCGGGTTGCGCTGTTCCGCGCCGCGCCGGGCCTGACGATCACGCCCGATCACCGCTTCAACATCGCGGAATACAACACCTATTCATGTCCCTGGCACCACAACCTGACCGCGACCATCGCCTCTTTCCGGGTCGCCAAGGCGCTGGCGCGCAATCCCGGATCGCGCGGCGCGATCGGCCGGTTCACCTGGCGCCATTCCCATCCCTTCGAATGGCGGGCGCAGCAATTGATGGATCTGGGCCTGATGGAGCCCGGCCAATGGTTCTGAGGCTTGCGCGGCCTCGCCGGCTGTTTCATGGCTTGGACTTGCACCGGCTTCGCGGCGAGTGATAGACGGTGCGTCAACTTGAGAGGGACGGCGCCCGATCGCGCCGAAGGGAAGGCAGGACCGCATGGCGATGACGCAAACCAGTTTCGACCGGAACGACCTGCTGGCCTGCGCCCGAGGCGAATTGTTCGGGTCCGGCAATGCGCAATTGCCCGAACCGCCGATGCTGATGATGGACCGGATCACCGATGTCTCGGAAGATCGCGGCGCGCATGGCAAGGGGCATGTCGTCGCCGAATTCGACATCGACCCCGATCTCTGGTTTTTCGCCTGCCATTTCCCCGGCAACCCGATCATGCCCGGATGCCTTGGCCTTGACGGGCTGTGGCAACTGACCGGCTTCAACCTGGGCTGGCGCGGATGGGAGGGGCGCGGCTATGCGCTTGGCGTGGGCGAGGTCAAGCTGACCGGCATGGTCCGCCCCGACCGCAAGTTGCTGCGCTATTTCGTCGATTTCACCAAGGCGGTTCAGACCCGCCGGCTGACCATGGGCGTGGCGGATGGCCGCGTCGAGGCCGATGGCGAGGTCATCTATCAGGTCAAGGATATGAAGGTCGCGCTGTCGACCAGCTAATCAGCCAGAGGAATCCTCTCATGCGTCGCGTCGTCATCACCGGGCTCGGGATCGTCTCGCCCATCGGCAACAATGCCGCCGAAGTGCTGGAAAGCCTGCGGATCGGCCGCTCGGGCATCGTCTTCGCCCCGGAATATGCCGAACACGGCTTTCGCAGCCAGGTTCACGGAATGCCCCAGATCGTGCTGGAGGATCACATCGACAAGCGCAACCTGCGCTTCATGGGTCCGGGCGCAGCCTACAACTTCATCGCCATGGAACAGGCGGTCAAGGATAGCGGGCTTGAGGAAGGCGACGTCTCGAACCCTCGGACCGGCCTGATCATGGGATCGGGCGGCCCCTCCACGTCGAATTTCTTCGACGCCCACCAGATCGTCATCGAAAAGGGCAGTCCCAAGCGGATGGGGCCCTTCATGGTGACGCGCTGCATGTCGTCCACCAATTCGGCCACGCTGGCCACGCCCTTCCGGATCAAGGGGGTCAACTATTCCATCACCTCGGCCTGTTCGACCAGCGCGCATTGCATCGGCAACGGCGTCGAACAGATCCAGATGGGCAAGCAGGACATCGTCTTCGCCGGCGGCGGCGAGGAACTGGACTGGACCCTGTCCTGCCTGTTCGACGCAATGGGCGCGATGTCCTCGAAATACAACGACACGCCGGAAACCGCCTCGCGCCCCTATGATGCGACGCGCGACGGCTTCGTGATCGCCGGCGGCGGCGGCGTCGTGGTGCTGGAAGAACTGGACCACGCCCTGGCGCGTGGCGCCAAGATCTATGCCGAAGTGACCGGCTACGGCGCGACATCGGACGGCCATGACATGGTTGCCCCGTCGGGCGAGGGCGGCGAAAGGTCCATGCGGCTGGCGCTGGAGACGCTGCCCGAAGGGCGCGAGCTCAGCTATATCAATGCCCATGGGACCTCGACGCCGGTCGGCGATATCGGCGAGGTCAATGCGATCCGCCGCATCTTCGGCGAAGGGGCGACGCCGCCGATCAGTTCGACCAAGTCGCTGACCGGGCACAGCCTGGGCGCGACCGGGGTTCACGAAGCGATCTATTGTCTGCTGATGTTGCAAAATGACTTCATCGCGGCCTCGGCGAATGTCGAGACTCTGGACCCCGCCATCAGACCGAGCGAGATTGCCACCACGCGGGTCGATGAGGCGGGTCTTGACTCGGTGTTGTCGAACAGCTTCGGATTCGGCGGCACCAATGCCTCGCTGCTGCTGTCCAGATACTTGGAATAACAGACAAAACTACGTCGAGGGCTGTCATATGGGCGATCTTCTGAAGGGCAGGCGCGGGCTTGTGATGGGGGTCGCCAACGACCATTCCATCGCCTGGGGCATCGCGCGCGCGGTGGCGGCCGAAGGCGCGGAGCTGGCGTTTTCCTACCAGGGCGAGGCTTTCGGCAAGCGGGTTCAGCCGCTGGCGGCCTCGGTCGGCTCGGATCTGCTGCTGGATGTGGACGTGACCGATGACGCCTCGCTGGATGCGGCTTTCGCGACGCTTGGCGACCGCTGGGGCAAGCTGGATTTCGTCATCCACGCGATCGCCTTTTCCAACAGGAACGAACTGACCGGCCGCTTTCTGAACACCAGTCGCGCGAATTTCAAGCACAGTCTGGACATCAGCTGCTATTCGCTGATCGAGATCGCCCGCCGCGCCCACCCGCTGATGGCCGAAGGCGGTTCGCTGATCACATTGACCTATGGCGGTTCGAACCGGGTGACGCCGTTCTACAATGTCATGGGCGTGGCCAAGGCGGCGCTGGAATCGAGCGTGCGCTATCTTGCGAATGACCTGGGGCCGGATGGAATCCGGGTCAACGCGATATCGCCCGGCCCGATGAAGACGCTGGCGGGGGCGGCCATCGGCGGAGCGCGCCGGACCTTTCGCCACACCGAAATGAATGCCCCGCTGCGCGCCAATGCCACACTGGACGCGATCGGCGGAACTGCGGTCTGGCTGCTGTCGGATTGGGGCGCCTGCACGACGGGCGAGATCGTGATGGTCGATGGCGGCTATCACGTTCTGGGAATGCCGCAAAGCGAGAACCTGTAGGGCCGGAAGGGAAACCCATGCCGCATTTCGTCGCCGGGGACGGCGCGAAGATCGCCTATCGTGACGCGGGCCGGGGCCTTCCGGTGCTGTGCCTTGCCGGGCTGACCCGGAACATGGACGATTTCGACTACCTTGCGCCGCATCTTCCGGATCTGCGGCTGATCCGCATGGATTATCGCGGCCGCGGGCAATCGGATCATACCGGCGCCGCGACCTATACCGTGCCACAGGAAGCCAAGGACGCGCTGGCGCTGCTGGATCATCTGGGCATCGGCAAGGCCGCCCTTCTGGGTACCTCGCGTGGCGGGTTGATCGGGCTGTTGCTGGCGGCCGCCGCCCATGATCGCCTGCTGGGCCTGTGTCTCAATGATGTCGGTCCTCAGATCGAACGTGCGGGCCTTGAACGCATCTTCGATTATGTCGGCCGCAACCCTTCGGCGCCGACTCATGCGGCGCTGGCCGAACGCCTGCCCGCTGCGATGCCCGGCTTCGCGAATGTCCCCGCAGGCCGCTGGCTGGCCGATGCGCGAAAGCACTACGACCAGACGCCGGACGGGCTGCAAATCAGATACGACCCTGCCCTGCGCGAGGCATTTCTGGCGGCGTTCGATGGCGAGGCGCCCGATCTCTGGCCGCTCTGGCGCGCGACCGAAGGTTTGCCGGTGGCCCTGATCCGCGGCGCCAATTCCGACCTGCTGTCGCCCGACGTCGCGGCGCGGATGCGGTCTCTTCGCCCCGACACCATCTTTGCCGAGGTGCCGGATCGCGCGCATGTCCCCTGGCTGGACGAGCCGGAAAGCCTGTCGGTCCTGCGCCGCTGGATCGCGGCGATTCAGGGCTGACGGATCAGTTCGCGCACGATCGCGGGCGGTTCGGCCTGCAGCGGGCGCGCAGCGATCTGCCGCCAGTCGCCTTCGTCGAAATCGGGAAAGAACGCCTCGGCGCCGGAAACGGTCGTCGCGACTTCGGTCAGCAGCAGCCGGTCGGCCAGCGGCAGCGCCTCGGCAAAGACCCGCTGACCGCCGATGACGTAGACGCGGAAATGGCCCTGATCCTCGCAGAACCGGATCGCCTCGGTCAGTCCGGCAAAGACGTTTTCCGCCACGCGGGCATCGCGCGACAAGACGCAGTTCAGCCGGTTCTTCAGCGGCCGGACAGGCAGGCTTTCCCATGTCCTGCGGCCCATGATCAGCGCGCCGCCGGTCGTCTCGCGCTGAAACATCCGCAGATCCTGCGGGATGTGCCACGGGATCCGGTTGTCCTTGCCGATGGCGCCATCCTGCGCGCGGGCGACGATCAGGCTGAGCATGGTCAGACCGCCACAGGTGCCCGGATCGCCGGCGCGGGATCGTAGTCGAGAAACCGGAAATCGTCATGGCGGAAATCGAAGATCGAGGTCACGTCGCGGGCCAGTTCCAGCCGCGGCAGTGGTCGCGGCGCGCGGCCCAGTTGCGTCTTCACCTGTTCGAGATGGTTCAGATAGATATGCGCATCGCCGATCGAGTGGATGAAATCGCCCGGCTCGTAACCCGTCACATGAGCCAGCATCACCAGAAGCAGCGCGTAGGAGGCGATGTTGAACGGCACGCCCAGGAACATGTCGGCCGAACGTTGATACAGTTGCAGATGCATCTTGCCGCCCGCGATCCGGACCTGCCACAGCGTGTGACAGGGCGGCAGGGCCATGCGGTCGATGTCGCCGGGATTCCACGCCGTCACGATCAGACGCCTGCTGTCGGGCGTCGTGCGGATCGTCTCGACCAGGGTCGCGATCTGGTCGATCTCTCCGGCGACAGGCCCCTCAGGGCCTTGCCGAATCATGGGAAAATGCCGCCATTGATGGCCATAGACGGGTCCGAGATCGCCCTTTTCATCGGCCCATTCGTCCCAGATCGAAACGCCGTTCTCGCGCAGATAGGCGATATTCGTCTCGCCCGACAGAAACCACAAAAGTTCGTGGATGATGGATCGCAGGTGCAGTTTCTTGGTCGTGACCAGCGGAAATCCCTCGGCCAACCGATAGCGGCATTGCAGCCCGAAATGCGAGATCGTGCCGGTGCCGGTGCGGTCGGTGGATTCGACGCCCTGTTCCAGCACCGTTGTCAGCGCCTCCAGATATTGACGCATCGCCCCTCCCGTGTTCACCGTGACACCTGATGTCGCATGAGTATCCGCGAAGGTCCAGCATTTGCACCCAAGGCGAGGTGGTGCCACATTGCCGGCCAACGGCACGATGCCGCGACAGAAAGGAAACCGCATGACCATTCGCTATCTGCATACGATGTGCCGCGTGAAGGATCTGGACAAGACGATGGATTTCTTCCGCCTGCTGGGGCTGGAGGAAACCCGCCGCATCGACAACGACAAGGGTCGCTTCACCCTGGTTTTCATGGCGCCGCCGGGACAACCGGAAACGCCGGTCGAACTGACCTATAACTGGGACGGCGACGATGGCCTGCCCTCGGACAGCCGGCATTTCGGCCACCTGGCCTATCGTGTCGGCAATATCTACGAGATGTGCCAGAAGCTGATGGATGCAGGCGTCACGATCAACCGCCCGCCCCGCGACGGCCACATGGCCTTCGTGCGCAGTCCCGACAACATCTCGATCGAGCTTTTGCAGGATGGCGACGCGCTGCCATCGCAGGAGCCCTGGGCCAGCATGGACAATACCGGCCACTGGTGAGGGACCGATGGCGGCGCGGACCAGGCCCGCGTCGCTGTTCGGTCAGTAGATATAGCGGATCTGCTCGGTCCAGAATCGCTCGATCCGGCGGCTTTGAAGATTGACCTGTTCCAGCGGGGGATCCTCCAGCACGCCGGACAGGGCCAGGCCTTCGGCATGGCGAATGAACAACTGGTGCACCGTTTCGCGCACCGCGATTCCCTCAGGCGTCAGCCTGACCCGGACCGAACGGCGATCCAGGTCCGAACGTTCATGGTGGACATAGCCCATCGTCACCAGCTTCTTCAGATTGTAGCTGACATTGCTGCCCTGATACATGCCGCGTGATCGCAATTCGCCCGCGCTGACCTCGGCCTCGCCCAGATTATAGAGGATCATGGCCTGCACCGGCGTCAGATCGTTGCGGTTCAGACGCTCGAATTCATCCTTCACCAGATCCAGCATCAACCGATGCATCCGTTCAAGAAGTTGCAGCGATTCCAGATAGGCTTCGGCCAGTTCGCTGGCCTCTTCCGGCGCGGGGGCAGAGATCGAGCTTCGGTCATATTGTGTGGCATGGCGCAGCATGGCAGGTCGTTCCCGTCTGTCTTTCATGATCTGCAAGATGACAGACAAAAGAGAATCTTCCGTAAACGGCGAACCTTCTTATCGGGGCCGAGTCGCAGCACTTGCGGCGATGCGGTCCAGAATGTCGGAAAAACCCGCCGGACCGCGTCTCCCGTCTGCGACCGGCGCCAGCCGCGCGGTGACCCACAGATACAGGTCCTGATCGTTTTCCAGCAGCAAATCCTCGTATTTCCGTAACAGGGGATCGGGCAGATCGGGCAAATTCCTGTCGGCGAAGCAGCCCAGAATCAGGTCCATTTCCTTCATGCCGCGCCGCCAGCTTCGCATCCGCAACCGCCGCAGCCGTATCTCGGGTGTTTCCTCAGTCACAGGCCAGCAAATCCTCGATCCGGTCCATGCGCCGCGCTGCTTCGTTCAGCAAACGGCGAAGGTCGCGCAGTTCGGCGGCGATGGCACCCGGGCCCGATTCGCCCGTTGAAGGCCCCCTTCCGTCGCCGGTCATCAGCCATATCAGCGAGACGCCAAGAATTCCGGACAGCCTGCCCAGCAACGACGCGCGCGGCTCGGCCTGATCGCTTTCCCAGCCCTCCAGCGTCTCGGTCCGCACGCCCAGGCGCGCAGCCAGCTCCCCGACTTCCAGCCCTGCACCCTCACGCGCGGCGGTCAGACGGTCGCCCAGCGTCGCCTCGCCGTCACCATATCCATGCCCGTCTTCCATGTTCCCCCCGCTTGTGGCTTTTGCGCGCACACCGTAAGCCATGCGAAGACGCAGATCAAACCAGAGGCCCCCGATGGCGTTCATTTCCGACCGAATGGCGCGTATCAAGCCGTCGCCAACCATGGCCATGACCGCCCGCGCGGCCGAATTGCGCGCCGAGGGGCGCGACGTCATCAGCCTGTCGGCGGGAGAGCCCGATTTCGACACGCCC
Source organism: Paracoccus sp. UBA5162 (assembly GCF_002413585.1). Classification (NCBI taxonomy): domain Bacteria; kingdom Pseudomonadati; phylum Pseudomonadota; class Alphaproteobacteria; order Rhodobacterales; family Paracoccaceae; genus Paracoccus; species Paracoccus sp. UBA5162. Next base: position 21,421 of record NZ_DHXG01000003.1, on the reverse strand, counting down.
GTCCATATCCGCGAGGCCGCCAAGGCGGCGATCGACGCCGGCCACACGCGCTATACCGTCGTGGATGGCATGCCTTCGCTGAAACGCGCGATCGCCGCAAAATTCGCGCGCGAGAACGGCCTGGACTATGCCCCCGCGCAGATCACGGTCGGCACCGGGGGCAAGCAGATCCTGTTCAATGCGCTGATGGCAACGCTGGATCAGGGCGACGAGGTGATCGTGCCGGCGCCCTACTGGGTCAGCTACCCCGACATGGTCCTGCTGGCGGGCGGAAGGCCGGTCGTGATCGAATGCGGTATCGAGCACGGCTTTCGCCTGACGCCGGACGCGCTGGAGGCGGCGATCACGCCGCGCACGAAGTGGCTGATCCTGAATTCGCCCTCGAACCCATCGGGCGCGGGCTATTCGCGCACGCGGATCCAGGCGCTGAGCGATGTTCTGCTGCGCCATCCCCATGTCTGGATCCTCAGCGACGACATTTACGAACATCTGGTCTTTGACGGCTTCGAATTCGCCACCCCGGCCCAGGTCGAGCCGCGGCTGAAGAACCGCATCCTGACCATGAACGGAGTCAGCAAGTCCTATGCGATGACCGGCTGGCGAATCGGATATGGCGCGGGCCCCGAAAGCCTGATCCGCGCCATGGCCAAGTTGCAATCGCAATCGACCTCGAATCCCTGTTCGATCAGCCAACATGCGGCCGAGGCGGCGCTGAGCGGCCCGCAGGATTATGTCAGCGACAGCCGGGCCGCGTTCCAGCGCCGCCGCGATCTGATCGTGGCCGGCCTGAACGATTGCCCCGGCATCGAATGCCCGATTCCGCAGGGGGCGTTCTATGTCTATCCCTCGATAGCCAGGCTGATCGGCAGGACCAGCGCGGCGGGAACGCCGATAGACAGCGACGAAGCCTTCGCCAATGCCCTGCTGGAGGAAAGCGGCGTCGCGGTCGTCTTCGGTGCGGCCTTCGGGCTAAGCCCGCATTTCCGCATCTCCTACGCCGCCAGCGACGAGGTGCTGGCCGATGCCGTGGCGCGGATCCGCCGTTTCTGCGAAGGCTGCAACTGAGATTCTTCTGGCGCGTTGGAACGGGCAAGCAATCGGAAGGAGCATGATATGCTGTCTCGCAATGCCCTGGTCGTCGTCGCCGATGGCCATACGGCCACGCTGTTTCGCAACCGCGCGCGTCACGGACTGGAACTGGAACAGACCCGGTCCCTGAGCCAGAAGGATTTCGCGGATGCCGAACTGGAATCCGAATCCTCGCGCGATGTGGATGAAGCCGCTTTCGCCAGCGGCCTGGCCGATTTCCTCAATGACCTGGTGCTGCGTGGCAAGGCCGACGAGGTCGCGGTGATCGCGGATCCGACCACCCTGGGCACCATGCGAAAGAAATATCACAAGGAATTGCAGCAGCGGCTTGCGAAGGAAATCGCGAAGACGCTGACCGGGGCGGATGCGGGGTCGGTGCAGCGCGCCCTGAGCTGAAACGGCCCTCATTCCCTGCCAGGATGCCTGCGCCGCCCCGTCCACGGGGCGGCGTTCACTCTGCACCGCCTGGGGTCAGTTACCGCATCCCGGACGGTTTCCCAGGATGACGAAGGACCGCGAAGCGCCGGTTCTTTTCGGCCCGGCACCGCGCTTGGCGATCGAACCCGGGCGGAACCGCCGGCTGATGTCGTCACATGGCCGTCCAGCCGCCATCGACGCTGATCGTGGTGCCGGTGATCTGGGCCGCGGCGTCGCTGCATAAAAATACCGCCGTGCCGCCGATTTCCTCGACGGTGGCGAATTCCTTTGACGGCTGACGCTGTAGCATCACGTTCCGGATCACGTCCTCGCGGCTCATGTCGTATTCTTTCATCGTGTCGGGAATCTGTGCCTCGACCAGCGGAGTCAGCACATAGCCCGGACAGATCGCGTTGCAGGTGATCTTTTCCTCGGCGGTTTCCAGCGCCGCCACCTTGGTCAGCCCGACGACGCCATGCTTGGCCGCGACATAGGCCGATTTGAACGGGCTGGCGGTCAGCCCATGGGCCGAGGCGATGTTGACGATCCGCCCCCAGCCGGCCTTGCGCATCATCGGCAGCGCGGCGGCGCTGGTGTGGAAGGCCGAAGACAGGTTGATCGCGATGATCGCGTTCCATTTCTCGATCGGGAATTCGGGAATCGGCGCGACATGCTGGATACCCGCATTGTTGACCAGAATATCGCAGGAGCCGGCCTTCTCGATCAGTTCGCGGCATTCTTCGGGGCTGGACATGTCGGCCTTGATATAGCGCACTTTCACGCTGTGTTGCCGGGCCAGCTTTTCGGCCAGGGCATGATCCTCGTCCCGGTCGGTAAAGCTGTTCAGCACCAGATCGGCACCCGTGCGTGCCAGTTCGTTTGCCACGCCCAGGCCGATGCCGGAATTCGATCCGGTCACGACCGCCGTCTTTCCTGTCAGGAATCTTTCGAACATTGGTTCCCCCAATCATGGTCCTTTCCGCCCGCGAACCGGCATGCCATCGGGACCGTTGCAACCGCAAACTGCAACCTTTGTCCTGTCGCGGCAACCAGGCGACAGGACTGCCCGGAACATAAAAAAAGCGCCCGCACAAGGCGGGCGCAAGTCATGAGGCAGGTTTCATACAGGCAAGAAACCTATCGAGCAGTAAGACACTTATACGCGAGTCCTTGCCCGAGTCCAACAGCGAAGTTGGCCGCGCCATTGACGCCCGGCGGACGAGCCTGTTGAAATCCATGCCAAACAAAGAATGACGAGGCAGGCGGCGATGCGAATCTTCAAAATCCCTAACAAATGCGCGATCAAACGTGCCTTGCTGGCGTTGGTGGCGGGCCTGTTCACTGTTGCATCAATGCCTCTGGCAAGTCTTGGAAAACCTGCTCATGGCATTGCAATGTATGGAGAACCTGCCCTGGAAGCGGGCTTCGATCAGATGCCGTACGCGAATCCGGCCGCACCGAAAGGCGGGTCGATTCGGCTGGCGGAACCGGGCGGATTCGACTCGTTGAAACCCTGGGTGCTGAAGGGCAATCCGGTCTGGCCGATCCTGTTCCAGCCCGGACTGCTGACGGAAACGCTGATGTATCGCTCGCTGGATGAGCCGTTCACGCTCTATGGCCTTCTGGCCGACACCGTAGAGACCGATCCCGAGCGGACCTGGGTCGAATTCACCCTGCGCCCCGAAGCCAGGTTCTCGGATGGCAGTCCGGTCACGGTGGAGGACGTGATGTGGTCCTATGAGACCTTGGGCACACAGGGTCATCCCCGCTATCGGGGCGCCTGGGCCAAGGTCGAGAAGATGGAACAGACGGGCGAGCGCAAGATCCGCTTTACCTTCAAGGAAAAGGATCGCGAACTGGCGATGCTGATGGGAATGAGGCCGATTCTCAAGAAGGCACAGTGGGAGGGCCGCGATTTCAGCCTTTCGGGTCTGGATGCGCCGATCGCGTCGGGACCCTATGTCATCGACAGCGTCGATCCCGGCCGTTCCATCACCTTCAGACGCAATCCCGATTACTGGGGCGCGGATCTGAACGTGCGCAAGGGCCAGAACAACTTCGACGAGATCCGCTTTGACTACTTCGGCGACGCCAATGCCATGTTCGAGGCATTCAAGGCCGGTGAGATCAGCGTATGGCGCGAATTGTCGCCCCGCAAATGGGACGAGGAATACGACTTTCCGCTGGCGGCGCAGGGCAAGGTGGTGAAATCCGAGATCGGCAACGAACGGCCCTCGGGGATCATGGGGTTGGTGATGAATACCCGCAACCCGCTGTTTGCCGACTGGCGCGTGCGGCAGGCGATGATCGAGGCATTCAACTTTCAGTTCATCAACGCGACGCTGAATGGCGGCAGGGAACCGCGCATCACGTCCTATTTCGCCAATTCCAGCCTCGCCATGCGTCCCGGCCCGGCCGAGGGCCGGGTGGCCGACCTGCTGCGCCCCTTCGCAGCGGACCTGCCGCCCGGTACGCTGGACGGCTATACCCTGCCCGAGGGCGCCGACCGCCCGCTGGACCGCAAGGGCCTGCGCCGCGCGCTGAAGCTGATGGAAGAGGCCGGCTGGACGGTGCAGGACGGCCGGATGAAGAACGCCGAGGGCCGCCCCTTCGCCTTCGAGATCGTGCTGAACCAGTCGGGCAGCGCCATGCGGACAGCCTCGGAAACCCAGCAGATCGTCGATATCTATATCGAGGCGCTGCGCAATCTGGGCATCTTTCCCCGCGTCACCGAACTGGATTCCGCGCAATATGTCGAGCGGACGAACAATTTCCAGTTCGACATGACCTGGTATGAACGCGCGCTGTCGCTGTCGCCCGGCAATGAACAGATGCTGTATTGGGGATCGGCGGCAGCCGACCAGCCGGGCAGCCGCAACTGGATGGGCATGAAGAACCCCGCCGTGGACGCAATGATCGCCGAAATACTGAACGCCGGCAGTGACGACGATTTCAACGCCGCCGTCCGCGCGCTGGACCGTGTGCTGACCGCGGGCCGGTATGTGATCCCGGTCAGTTTCTCGCCGGTCTCGCGTCTGGCCCACGACGCCAACCTGTCGTATCCTGAGAAGGCAACGCCGCTTTACGGAGATTGGCCGGGTTTCATGCCCGAGCTTTGGTGGCAAGATGAGGCAGAGAGATGAAAGCAACGATCTTCACGCTGCTGGCCTGCACGATCCTGGCCGGCTGCAACACCGTCGCCGGCATCGGCGAGGACATTACCGGCAGCGCCCGCTGGGCGCAGCAGGGCCTGCCCAGAGGATATTGAGATGAAGTGGCATCATGTTCAGGAAAACTGGTCGGCCTTCTACGAAGCGATCCAGGACAAGTGGCCCGAGGCCGATGAGGCCGAGCTGGACGAGATCGACGGCGATCAACGCGGTTTCGTGCGCTATATCTCGGAATTGACCGGGCAGGACCCGTCCGAATCGCGCGAGGAGATCCGCGAATGGCTGCGCGGCGAAATTCCATCGGATGTGGTCATGGACCCGATCCACGACAATCATTCGATCGCGCTCAGTTCCAAATACGTCAACGAGGGCGAGGATGAATATGACGACGATGCCCGCTTCGGCGACGACGAGGAAGAATAGGCCGACGCCGCGCCGGATCGCGGTTGAGTTCTTGTTCCCGATCTGCAAAAGGGCGCGGCTCTAGACCTTCGTGACCGGAGATTGCCTTCCCATGACCCAGACGATCAGGATCGGCATCGGCAGTATCGTGGTGGGGCTGGTGGTGCTGGCGCTGAAGACGCTGGCATGGTGGGTGACCGGCTCGGTCGCGCTGCTGTCGGATGCGCTGGAAAGCACGGTGAATGTGGCGGCGGCGGTCGCAGCGCTGATCGCGATTCGCATCGCCGCGAAGCCCGCCGATCACGGTCATCCCTATGGCCACCACAAGGCCGAGTTCTTCAGCGCCGTGCTGGAGGGCGTCCTGATCATCGTCGCCGCGCTGGTGATCCTGCGCAAATCCTATTACGGCATCCTTGCGCCCACGCCGCTGGAGGCGCCGGCCCTGGGGCTGGCGATCAACGTGGCTGCGGGCGTGCTGAACAGCATCTGGTGCTGGGTGCTGATCAGCCGCGGCCGCCACCATCAGTCGCCCGCCCTCGTCGCCGATGGCAAGCATCTTCTGGCCGATGTGATCACCTCGGCCGGTGTGGTCCTGGGGGTTCTGCTGGCGGTGGCGACGGGTTATGCGATCCTCGACCCGATCCTCGCGGCGCTTGTGGCACTGAACATTCTCTGGTCCGGCTGGAAGCTGATGACCAGTTCGCTCAGCGGCCTGATGGACGAAGCGGTATCGCAAGATCTGATGCGTGTCATCCGCGAGACGATCGCGGATCGCGCCGAGGGTGCGATCGAGGCCCATGATCTGCGGACCCGCCAGGCCGGATCCGCGACCTTCATCGACTTTCATCTGGTCGTGGATGGTGCGACCAGCGTGTCCGAGGCACACCAGATCTGCGACCGGATCGAAACGGCGCTGAAGGCCAAACTGACCGAGGCCCAGATCACCATCCATGTCGAACCCGACAACAAGGCGAAACATGCCGGTATCCTGGTGCTCTAGGCGACGCGC
>NZ_DHXG01000003.1:767-15004 GCF_002413585.1 Paracoccus sp. UBA5162 | reverse complement strand
CCGGACGCGCGGTCAGGCAGCCAGCCTGACCCAGACCGGCACGTGATCGCTGGGCTTTTCGCCCGCCCGCGCCTCGCGGTCCACACCCGTCTCGATCAGCAGGTCGGCAGCCTGCGGCGACAGCAGCAGGTGGTCGATACGGATCCCGTCGTCCCGGTCGAAGGCGCCCGCCTGATAATCCCAGAAGGTAAAGGGGCCGCGCGCTGACCAGGGATCGCGGATGCGGATGGCATCGGTCCAGCCCTGATGGACGATCCGGCGCAGGGCGGCGCGGCTTTCAGGCAGGAACAGCGCGTCGCTGACCCAGTTTTTCGGATGAGCGGCGTCGCGCGGCTCGGGAATGACATTGAAATCGCCCAGCATCACCACCGGCATTTCCTCTGCCAGAAAACGGGCGGCGCGCAGGCGCAGGCGTTCCATCCAGGCCAGCTTGTAATCGTATTTCGGTCCCGGCGCAGGATTGCCGTTGGGCAGATACAGGCCCGCAATCCTGACCGCCTCGCTGCCTGTCACCGTCGCTTCGATATAGCGCGCCTGTTCGTCGCCCTCGCCGCCCGGCAGTCCGCGGCGCACATCCTCCAGCGGCAGTTTGGACAGGATCGCAACCCCGTTGAAGCCCTTCTGGCCGTGGGTTTCGACATTCCAGCCCAGATCCTCGAAATGGTCGCGCGGGAAACCCTCGTCCACGGACTTGATCTCTTGCAGGACGACGACATCGGCGTCGGCCCCCGCCAGCCAGCCGGTCAGCGCCCCGATCCGCGCCTTGACACCATTGATGTTGAAGGATGCGATCTTCATGGCCGCAATCTAGATCACCGAGGCGCAGGTCCGCAACCAGATGCGGCGTTCCGGATCCGTAGCCTAAAGGCCGACCAGGGCGCGGGCGAAATCCCCCGCATCGAAGGCGTCGAGATCGTCGATCTGCTCGCCCACGCCGATGGCGTGAATGGGCAGGCCGAACCGGTCGGCCAGGGCGACCAGAACGCCGCCCCGCGCGGTTCCGTCCAGCTTGGTCATCACCAGACCCGAGACATCGGCCAGCCTGCGGAATGTCTCGACCTGGCTCAGCGCATTCTGACCCGTGGTCGCATCCAGAACCAGCAGCGTGTTATGCGGGGCCGAGGGATCCTTCTTGCGGATGACGCGGACGATCTTGGCCAGTTCCTCCATCAGATCCTGACGGTTCTGCAAGCGACCCGCCGTATCGATCAGCAGCAGGTCGGCACCATCGGCCTCGGCCCGGATCATCGCGTCGAATGCCAGGCTGGCGGGGTCGCTGCCCTGCGCCGCGACCATCACCGGCACGTCCGCGCGACGGCCCCAGACCTGCAATTGTTCGACCGCCGCCGCGCGGAACGTGTCGCCCGCCGCGATGACAACGTTCTTGCCCGCCGCCCTGAACTGGCTGGCCAGTTTGCCGATGGTCGTGGTCTTGCCCGATCCGTTGACGCCGACGACCAGCACCACCTGCGGCTTTTTCGGATACAGAGGCAGCGGGCGCGCGACCGGTTCCATGATCCGTGCCAGTTCGGCGGCCAGCAATTCCTTCAGCTCCGTCGCCGAGACAGGCCGGCCCATCCGCCCCTCGGCGATATTGGCGGTCACGCGCAGGGCCGTTTCGACGCCCAGATCGGCCTGGACCAGCATGTCCTCCAGATCTTCCAGCATCTCGTCGTCCAGCGCCCGGCGGGGCTCGGCCGGCTGGGCGGGTGCACGCGCGAAAAGGCGCCCGACCATGCCGCTGGTGGGTTGCGGGACGGGCGCGGGCGAGGCCGGGCGCGGGGCGATCGGTGTCTCGGGGGGCGCGCGCTCTGCCTCTGCGTCCGCCGCGCCTTCCGCGACGATGTCGTCCAGCCCCTCGCCGATCTTCGAGGAGGATCGGCTCAGCCTTTCGCGCAGTTTGGTGAAAAACGACATGTCCGCATCCTTTTCGTCGCGCAGACCCTAATCATTTGCAACGCCGAGGGAAAGCCGATGCCCCTGCCTTGTTCCTCGAATATGCACGTGGGTCCGGGGGGGGGGAAACCCCCGGCCTCGCCTATCCGCGCATTGCCCGGAACAGGCTTGCCAGATGCCGGGTCGAGGGGTCGTGGCCGGGTGCATCCTTGCCCTTCAGCAGCGGCTCGACCTTCAGAGCCAGTTCCTTGCCCAGTTCGACGCCCCACTGATCAAAGCTGTTGATCCCGAGAATCACCCCCTCGACAAAGACGCGATGCTCGTACAGCGCAACGATCTGACCAAGGGTAAAGGGTGTCAGTTGCGGGATCAGCAGAGTGGTCGAGGGGCGGTTGCCCGGAAAGACCCGGTGACGGGCCTGTCGGTCAAGCTCGGCCCCGTCCAGCCCCTTCGCGGCCATCAAGCTGCGCGCCTCGTCCAGGCTGCGGCCACGCATCAGCGCCTCGGACTGGGCCAGGCAATTGGCGGCCAGCAGAATGTGGTGTTGGGCCAGGTCGTCCTCGTGACCGCGCGCGGCCAGGATGAATTCGCACGGCACGATCACGGTGCCCTGATGGATCAACTGGTAGAAGGCGTGCTGGCCATTGGTGCCCGGCTCGCCCCAGACCACGGGGCCGGAGGTGGTGGTCAGATCGCTGCCATCCATGGCCACGCGCTTGCCATTCGATTCCATTTCAAGCTGTTGCAGATAGGCCGGCAGCCGCAGCAGGCGGTTGTCGTAGGGCAGCACGGCGCGCGTCGGATAGCCGCAGATCTGATGATGCCAGATCCCCGTCAGCGCCAGCAGGACCGGCAGGTTCCCCGCCAGCGGCGCGGTGCGGAAATGCGCGTCCATCGCCGCGCCGCCTGCCAGGAAGCGGTCGAAATCCTCGGGCCCGACGGCCAGCATCAGCGACAGCCCGATCGGCCCCCAGACCGAATAACGCCCGCCGACCCAATCCTCGAAGCCGAACACGCGGGCAGGGTCGATGCCAAAATCCGCGGTCCTGTCGGCGGCCGAGGACAGTGCCGCGAATTGCGCCGCCGGTTCGCTGACGGATCTCGCCATCCAGTCGCGCGCCGTGCGCGCATTCGTCATCGTCTCGATGGTGGTAAAGGTCTTCGAGGCCACGATGACCAGCGTCGTGGCCGGGTCCAGCCCGGCCAGCGTATCGGCGATATCGGCCCCGTCCACGTTCGACACGAAATGCGTCCGTGGCCCGTCGTGATAGGGTGCCAGCGCCAGAACGGCCATGGCCGGGCCCAGATCGGAACCGCCAATGCCGATATTCACCACATCGGTGATGCGCCCGCCCTGCCCCGTGAAGCCGCCGTCGCGAACGTCGCGGGCAAAGGCCGCCATCCGGTCATGCGTCTCGCGCACGGCGGGCATCACGTCCTGGCCGTCCACGCTCACGCTGCCCGCAAGATTGCGCAGGGCGGTATGCAGCACCGCCCGCCCCTCGGTCTCGTTGATCTTCCGCCCCGAGAACATCGCCTCGCGCCGCGCCTCGATTTGCGCGCCGGTGGCCAGTTCCAGCAGCAGGTCGCGCGCGGTCGCATCGATCATGGTCTTGGAATAATCGAAGACCAGATCGTCGGCGCTGGCGCAGAAATCCGTCGCGCGGCCGGAATCGGCCTGGAAAAGACCGGTGATGCGATCTTCGCCCTGTTCCGCGCGGTGGGTTCTCAGGCGGGTCCAGTGATCGGCCATGATCGTCTCCGTCATTCCGCCCAGTGGACGATGGCGTTGTCCAGAAAGGCGCGGATCGGCGCCTCTTGCGGGCTCAGCTTCTGGGCGCGTTCCAGCGCCTCGCGCTTTTCCGGACCCATGATCAGAAGGTGGATGTTGATCGCGTCGGCCAGAACCGGCCGGGTCAGGGTGATGCGCGGCTCTTCCGCGCCCTCGGCGCGGATCGCCATGACCGGTGGCGCATCGCTGGCAAGGGCCGCCTCCAGATGATCGGCGCCGGGGAACAGGCTGGCGGTGTGCATGTCATTGCCCATGCCCAGCAGGGCCACGGTGATCGGCAGATGCGGTGCGATCGCCTCGGCCAGCGCCCCGGTCGCGTCATCGGGCTGCGGATCGCCGGTATAGAGGTCGATATAGCGCGCCGCCGCCGCCTTGTCCTGCAACAGGTGCCGCCGCAGAAGGCGGCTGTTGGACCGCTTGTGTTCGCCATCGACCCAGCGTTCGTCGCCCAGAAAGACCGTCACCCGCCCCCAATCCAGATCGCTGCCGCTGAGAGTGTCGAAGACCTGCATCGGAGAGGTGCCGCCCGGCACGCAGAGGCTGGCGGCCTCATGGGCGCGCAGATGCTGGGACAGTTGCGAGGCCAGCCGGTCGGCCAGCGACAGGGCCAGCATCTCGCGGTCGGGATATTCCTTGAACTCCATGCTCATGACCGGATTTCCCTCCACCTTCGGTTGTCGCGATGCATCAGCCGCAACGCTTCTTCCGGCCCCGAGGATCCCGCGTCATAGGGTTCGGGCCTGCGCTTGCTGTCCTCCCACGCGGCGATGATCGGATCGGTCCAGGCCCAGGCGGCCTCGACCTCGTCACCGCGCATGAACAGGGTCTGGTTGCCCCGGATCACGTCCATGATCAACCGTTCGTAGGCGTCGGGCATCTCGGCCCCTTCGGGGCCAAGCGCCTCGGCAAAGGACATGTCCAGCGGCACCTGCACCAGACGCATCCCGCCCGGCCCCGGTTCCTTGATCATCACCTTCAGGTTCATACCCTCGTTCGGTTGCAGCCGGATGACAAGCTCGTTCGCCTTGGGCGCGCCGGTCTCGTCAAAGATCGAATGCGGCGGCTCCTTGAAGGTGATCGCGATCTCGCTGGTCCGGGCGCGCAGCTTCTTGCCGGTGCGCAGATAGAAGGGCGTGCCCTGCCAGCGCCAGTTCGAGATGCGGACCTTCATCGCGACATAGCTTTCGGTGCGCGAATCGGGATTTTCCGCGTCATCGACATAGCCGCCATCCTTGCCCTGTGCCTGATACTGGCCGCGCACGATCTCGGACGGCTCGACAGGCTCCAGCGCGCGGATCACCTTCAGCTTCTCGTCGCGCACGGCATCGGGGTCGAAATGGTAGGGCGGCTCCATCGCGATCAGACACAGAAGCTGCATCATGTGGTTCTGGACCATGTCCCGGATCGCGCCGGATCGGTCGTAATAGCCGCCGCGCCCGGCAACGCCCACGGTCTCGGCCACGGTGATCTGGACGTGATCGACATATTGCGCGTTCCACAAGGGTTCGAACAGGATGTTGGCGAACCGGACGGCCATCAGGTTCTGCACCGTTTCCTTGCCCAGATAATGGTCGATCCGATAGATCTGATGTTCATCGAAATGCTGCGCCAGGATCCGGTTCAGTGCGCGGGCCGATTCCAGATCGCGACCGAAGGGCTTTTCGACCACGATTCGGCTGTCAACGTCGGCAATGCCGTGGCTGTGCAACCGTTCCGCCAGATCGCCGAACAGCGAGGGCGCGACCGAGAAATAGAAGGCATGGACCATGCCGTCGCGCATTCGCTTTCGCAGTTCCCTCCAGCCGCCCTCGCCCTTTGCATCGATGGAGACGTAACCCAGCAGGGCGAGAAACCTGGCAAGATTCGGGTCATTTTTCCTGACCTTGCCGAATTCGACGATGGCCTTGGATGCCTGGTCGCGAAAGCCATCATCGTCCATCTCGGATCGCGCGGCGCCGATGATGCGTGCGGTGTCGGGGAATTGCCCGGCCACGAACCGCCTGAACAGGCCCGGCAAGATCTTGCGATGGGCCAGATCGCCCGTCGCCCCGAAGATCACGAGGTCGAAATCATCGACCGGAATGACGCGCGAGACCATGCTGTCCTCCTTGACCCTGGCACCTGCCATACTTCTTGTTAGCGTTAACAGCAACGTGCTTCAACCTTTCAGTCTCTTGGCCAGCCGCGGAAGCCGGCACCGCCTCAGCATTTCGGCGCGGCTCATCGCGCCGCCCAGCCGCGCGGCCTTGTCCCGCGCCGCATCGACGGCTTGATCGACCGCCGAAGGATCGCGGTCGTACAGATCCAGAAGGAACAGGTCGGGGTGGGTGGCGCGAAGATCAAGCCGCGCCATCAGGGACCGCGGAAAGTCGCGCAGATTCGCCGTCACGATCAGCGGCGCGGCCGCGTCCAACGCCGCCTCGACGACGTGCCTGTCGGCGGGATCGGGAAAGGTCATGTCGATCGTCCGCACGCCGTCATCGGCTGCGATCGCATCGGGGAATCGGTCCGTCAGCAGGGCGATCTCGGCCCCTGCCACGACTTCCTGATCGGATCCCAGCCGGGCGGCGGCGCGGCGCCATTCCTCAAGGATGCGTGCCGACCAGACCGGATCATAAAGTCCGGCCGCGCCCAGATCGGCCAGGATCTCTCGCAGGATCGTGGGAAACAGGATGTTGGCGTCCAGGACTGCCCGCATCAGCCGTCCAGCCGGAAGAACAGGGCTTTCAGATAGCCGGTCTCGGCCAGTTGCGGCAGAACCGGATGATCCGGCCCGGCCTGTCCGACATGGATCAGAACGCCGCGCCGGCCGCCCCGCCCGATACCGCGCGCGCTGACATTGCGAAAGGCGGTCAGGTCGGCGGCATGGCTGCACGAGCACAGGACCAGATAACCGCCCGGCGCGACCAGGGGCGCGGCCAGCTTCGCCACCCGCTCATAGGCGCGCAAACCCGCCTCAAGCGCCGGTTTCGAGGGCGCGAAGGCGGGCGGATCGCAGATGACCAGATCGAAATGCCGGCCCTCCTCGGCCATCGCCTCCATCGCCTTGAACGCGTCGGATTGGCGTGTTTCCAGACGGTCGGCCATCCCCATCGCCGCAGCCCCGCCAGCCGCCAGATCCAGCGCCGGCGCCGAGCCGTCAACGCAGACGGCGCCGGTCGCCCCGGCAGCCAGCGCGGCCAGCGCGAAACCGCCGACATGGCTGAACACATCCAGCACCGACAGTCCGGCGGCAAGACTTTGCGTGAAGGCATGGTTGGGGCGCTGATCGTAGAACAGGCCCGTCTTCTGGCCACCCATCAGATCGGCCATGTAGGTTGCGCCGTTCATCACCACCGGAACCGGCGCGTCGGGGGCCGGGCCCAGCACGACCTCGGTCCGCTCGGTCAGACCCTCCAGCCCTCGCGACCGCCCCTGACCGTTCAGGATCACGGTCGCGACGTCTGTCGCCTCGACCAGCGCCCCGGCGATCTCGCCGGCCATTCGGTCCGCCCAGGCGGCGTTGGGCTGCATCACCGCGACATCTCCGAACCGGTCGATGACCAGCCCCGGCAGACCATCCGCTTCCGCATGGACCAGCCGATAGAACGGCGCATCGTAGATCCGCCGCCGCATCGCCAGCGCCCGCGCCATCTTCGCACGCAGCCAGGCCGCGTCGATTCGCGCCGCCGGATCGGCATCCATCACCCGCGCGACGATCTTCGAGGCCGGGTTGACCGTCACCAGCGCAAGCGGACGCCGCTCGGCATCCTCCAGCACGGCAAATTCGCCCGGCGCGACGGCGCGCGTGCGCCGGTCCAGCACCGCCTCGTCGGCGAAGACCCACGGGAAACCATGGCGGATCGCCTGCGGCTTGGCCTTGGGCTTCAGCCGGATCACGGCCAGATCTGACATCGCGAACACTCCTTTGCGGCTGATCTGGCACGGGCTTTTGCGATGCACAAGCGCCGGCCCGGACTTCCGCGGGCAAATATCGCAGAGATCAACATCCCGGCGACCGGGGCCGCGCCCCCTGCCCGGCCACCGGCGGCACAGGGATTGAACCGTTACCGCTAACAGCGTATAGTCTTGCCAAAGCCAGAGGAGTTCGCCCGATGAAACTTCACGCCACCATCGACCGCGTCACCGACCGCATTCGTCGCCGGTCGCAGCAATCCCGCGACGCCTATCTGAAAAAGATCGCCAGGGCGGCCGAGGACGGGCCGCGTCGGGCGCATCTGTCCTGCGGCAACCAGGCCCACGCCTATGCGGCGATGGACGACAAGGACGACATGGCGACGACCCGCAAACCCAATATCGGCGTGGTCACGGCCTATAATGACATGCTGTCGGCGCATCAGCCCTATGAACGCTATCCCGACATCATCCGCCGCGCGGGCCATGCGGCCGGGGCGACCGTGCAGGTCGCGGGCGGCGTGCCCGCCATGTGCGACGGCGTCACTCAGGGCCGGGCCGGAATGGAACTGTCGCTGTTTTCCCGCGATGTGATCGCACTGGCAACCGGTGTGGCGCTGTCGCATGATTGCTTTGACGCCGCGCTTTACCTGGGCGTCTGCGACAAGATCGTGCCGGGTCTTGTCATCGGCGCTGCGACCTTCGGCCATATCCCGGCAGTCTTCATTCCCGCCGGGCCGATGCCCTCGGGTCTGCCCAACGACGAGAAATCAAAAATCCGCCAGCAATTCGCTGCCGGCGAGGTGGGTCGCGACGCGCTGATGGCGGCCGAGATGGCCAGCTACCATTCGCCCGGCACCTGCACCTTCTACGGCACCGCCAACAGCAACCAGATGCTGATGGAATTCATGGGCCTGCACCTGCCCGGATCCAGCTTCGTGAATCCGAACACGCCGCTGCGCGAGGCGCTGACCGTGGCGGGCGTCGAACGCGCCGCCGCGATGACGCGGCTGGGCAACGAATACCTGCCGGCGGGCGAAATCCTGGACGAAAAGGCCTTTGTCAACGGCATCGTCGGGCTGATGGCGACGGGTGGATCGACCAATCTGGTGATGCATATTCCGGCCATGGCGCGGGCGGCGGGCGTTCTGATCGACATCGAGGATTTCCACGATCTGTCCGAAGCCGTGCCGCTGATGGCGCGGGTCTATCCGAACGGCCTGGCTGACGTGAACCACTTCCACGCCGCCGGCGGGCTGGGCTACATGATCGGCCAGCTGCTGGAGGCCGGATTGCTGCATCCCGACGTGCGCACGATCAACGGCACCGGACTGGACGGCTATACCGCCGAGCCGAAACTGGACGGCGATCGTCTTCGCTGGGAAGCAGGATCGAAAGACACGCTGAACGACAGGATCCTGCGCCCGGTCAGCGATCCCTTCGCCAGAACCGGCGGACTGAAGCAGCTGGAGGGCAATCTGGGCCGGGGTGTCATCAAGGTCAGTGCCGTCGCCGAGGAACGCCACGTGATCGAAGCAAAGGCCCGAGTCTTTTCCGATCAGGAAGACGTCAAGACCGCCTTTCGCGCCGGCGAATTCACCGAAGACACGATCGTCGTGGTCCGCTTTCAGGGACCGCGCGCCAACGGCATGCCCGAACTGCATTCGCTGACGCCGACGCTGGCCGTGTTGCAGGATCGCGGGCTGAGGGTCGCGCTGGTCACGGATGGGCGCATGTCGGGCGCGTCGGGCAAGGTGCCCGCCGCGATCCATATCTCGCCCGAAGCCTCGGTCGGCGGGCCGCTGTCGCGGGTCCATGACGGCGACATGATCCGGCTGGATGCGACGATGGGCACCATCGACTGCCTGGCCGAGGACTTCGACAATCGCAAACCCGCAGCCTTCGACCCCGGCCCCAGCAGTCAGGGGATGGGCCGCGAGATGTTCGCCTTCTTCCGCGCCAATGCCTGTGACGCGACCGAAGGGGCCGCCTGCGTCGTCTGAGGCAGAGGGCGCCACCGGTTCCTCCGCGTCCCGCAGGGTGCGGCGCGACTGTTCGCCGAAATTCAGCGCAGAACGCGGCGGCGGTCGGGATCACGCCCAGGATTTCGGACCGATCCGAGGCGATGCCAAGGACGCGATCGCGCCCGGCCTGCGACCTGACACAGCGCCGGCAAAGCCATCCATTCAACCGATCTGCGGCGGACCGAAACGCCGGATCATCCGGTCGCGGATCTGGTCGCGCGTCTGGCGATAAGCGGCCAGCCTGGCTTCGCGCCCCTCTGCCAGCCCGGTCGGATCCATGATCGGCCAGTATTCGATATCCAGATGATACAGCCGCGTCATTTCCAGCGCCAGCCTCTGGCTGGCCGGAGACAGGGCGACGATCAGATCGAACCCGCCAAGATCGTCGCCCCAATCCTGCATCTCGTCGAAACTGCGGCTGCGATGATTGGCGATCACGACCCCGATCTCGTCGCAGACGCTGATCGCGAAGCCGTCCACATCCATCCCGCCCCTCACCCCGGCCGATTGGACATAGGCGGCGCGGCCATAGAATTTCTTCATCATCCCCTCGGCCATGGGCGAACGGACGGAATTGTGGTCGCAGCAGAACAGGATCGAATGCGGGATCTTGTCCTGCGACATCGGATCAGGCCTGCGGGACCAGTGCGCAAATCAGCGTGAACAGCCGCCGCGCGGTGTCGATGTCCAGATCGGCCTTGCCCTGAAGACGTTCCTGCAAGGTCCGCGCGCCCTCGTTATGGATGCCGCGACGGGCCATGTCGATGGCCTCGATCTGCGCCGTGGGCAGTTTCTTGACCGCGTCGAAATAGCTTTGGCAGATCTGGAAGTAATCCTTGACCACCTGCCGGAATGGTCCCAGCGACAGGTGAAATTCGGCCACCGGTCGATGATCTTCGGTGGCCAGATCGAAGACCAGCCGGCCTTCGCGGATGCACAATTGCAGCACATAAGGGCCTTCGGGCACCGGCAAGCCGTCCCGGCCCGGCACCACGAAGCTGTTATCCTCGATCAGATCGAAGATCGCGACGCGGCGTTCCTGCTCCATCTCGGGCGTCGCGGGCGCGATGGCCGAGTCGTCGATGTCGATCCGTGTGATCCGGCTCATGCCTCGTCCCTCTCATTCAGCAGCGCCAGCCGCGCCTCGACGGATGCGCCATGGGCGTGCAGGCCCTCGGCGGCGGCCAGCCTGACCGCGGCCGGGCCGATTGCCGCCAGCGCGCCGGGCGTCAGCCGCGCCATCGTCGTGCGTTTCAGGAAATCCAGCACCGAAAGCCCGGACGAGAACCGGGCCGAGCGTGCGGTCGGCAGAACGTGATTCGGGCCGCTGACATAATCGCCCACCGCCTCGGGCGTATGCGCGCCAAGGAAGATCGCGCCGGCATGGATGCATCTTTCGGCCAGGGCCTCGGGTTCATCGACGCAGAGTTCCAGATGTTCCGGGGCGATGCGGTTGGACAGGTCGGCCGCCTCGCCCAGATCGCGCGCGATGATGATGGTGCCATAGTCGCGCCAGCTTGCACCCGCGATTCCCGCGCGCGGCAAGGTCGGCAGCAATCGGTCAACGGCGCCGGCAACGGCATGGGCCAGCCCCGGATCGGTCGTGATCAGGATCGATTGCGCATCCGCGTCATGTTCCGCCTGGGCCAGCAGATCCAGCGCCAGCCAGTCGGGGTTCTGCGCCCCTTCGGCGATGATCAACACTTCGGACGGGCCTGCGATCATGTCGATGCCCACACGGCCAAAGACCTGTTTCTTGGCCGCAGCGACAAAGGCATTGCCGGGGCCGGTGATCTTGTCCACCGGGCGGATCGTCCCGGTCCCATAGGCCATTGCCGCCACCGCCTGGGCGCCACCCACGCGATAAATCTCGTCCACGCCGGACAATTGCGCGGCCAGAAGGACCAGCGGATTGATGATTCCGTCCGGCGTCGGCACGCAGATCACCAGCCTTTCGACACCGGCCACCCGCGCCGGAATCGCGTTCATCAGGACCGAGGACGGATAGGCCGCCTGCCCGCCCGGCACATAAAGCCCCGCCGCCGACACCGGCGTCCAGCGCCAGCCCAGGGTCGCGCCTTCGGGATCGGTCCAGCTTGCACCCTCGGGCATCTGCCTTGCGTGATAGGCGCGGATCCGCTCGGCCGCCAGGATCAGGGCGGCCCGATCCCGGGGACCGACCTTGGCCACTTCGGCCTCGATCTCGTCGGGCGCGAACCGTATCCTGTCGGGGGTCAGTTCCAGCCGGTCGAACCGCGCCGTCAATTCGCACAGGACCGCATCACCGCGCGCGCGGACATCGGCGATGATGCCCGCCACGACCGCGTTAACATCGCCTGAATCCTCGCGCTTGGCCGACAGCATCGCGGCGAAGCGGGCGTCAAAATCGTCATCGGATGTGTTCAGCGTGACCGGCATCGTCTTCCCCTGCAATCGCGCCTTGTTAGCGACAAGCCGGGGTTGCCTCAAGCCGCGGCCGGCGCCGATCCCTGATACCGGCGCGAAAGCGGCGCCCCGGCGCCGTCATGCGCCTCAATCCGGATGCGAGGGCGCCTTGCCGGACACGGCCCGATAGGGTCGGGTCACGTCGCGCAGATCCAGATTGATGCATTCCACCTCGGCGGCCAGCGTGCCATCGCCCGAAAATTCCAGCAGCAGCCGCCCGCAGCCGTCCACCCCGGCCTGCCAGCCGATCGTCAGCAATTCCAGAACCGTGTCGGCGTCACGGGTGATCCCGTCGCTTTCCAGCGAGATCACGTCACCGATGGTCAGCAGGGCCTGCACCCGTTCGAAATCGCGTCCCTCGGCGCGGGCCTTGTCCGCATCCTCCCATCGGAAGCGGTTCACCAGCAGCGCCAGACGCCGCGCCCTGGGGTCATGGATGATCTCGGACGCGGGCAGGATCGCATCCTGCACCAGCGCCGACAGGATCTTCAGATCGGCCTCGTCCTCGGCCCGCAGGGCCAGCGGTCGGGGATCTCCGTCAGCGAAACGCGCATCCTGGGCCATGTCCTATTCCTCCTTCACCCTCTCGATATGCGCACCGACGCCGCGCAGCTTGCGCACCACATGTTCATAGCCGCGATCCAGATGATAGACCCGACGCAGAATGGTCTGCCCCTCGGCCGCCATTCCAGCCAGGATCAGGCTGACAGAGGCGCGCAGATCGGTCGCCATGACCGGCGCGCCGCGCAGCGCCTCGACCCCGGTGACGGTGGCATGACCGCCATGCACGTCGATCCGCGCACCCATCCGGGTCAGTTCCGGCGCGTGCATGAAACGGTTCTCGAAAATCGTCTCTTCCAGCACGCTGCGACCGTCGGCCAGACACATCAGCGCCATGAACTGGGCCTGAAGATCGGTCGGAAAGCCCGGAAACGGCGCCGTGGTCACATCGACGGCCCGAACCCGGCCATTGCGCCGCGCGACCTTCAGCCCGCGCGGCGTTTCCTCGACGCTGATACCCGCTTCGTCCAGCTTCTCGCAGAACGCCGCCAGCAGGTCGATCCGACCGCCGAGGCATTCGACCTCGCCGCCGCAGATCGCCGGGGCCAGCATGTAGGTGCCCAGTTCGATCCGGTCGGTGACGACAGGATGGGTCGCACCGTGCAGCGAATCGACCCCTTCGATGGTGATCGTGTCGCTGCCCTCGCCCTCGATCTGTGCGCCCATCGCCCGCAGGCACCGTGCCAGATCGACGATCTCGGGCTCGCGCGCGGCATTCTTCAGGATCGTGGTGCCGCGGGCCAGGGTCGCGGCCATCAGCGCATTCTCGGTCGCGCCGACCGAAACCAGCGGGAAATCGACCACGGCGCCCCGAAGTCCTCCTGCCGGCGCGGTGGCGTGAACATATCCGTCGCGCAGATCCAGATCGGCCCCCATCGCCTCAAGCGCCTTGAGATGCAGATCGACCGGACGCGCGCCGATGGCGCAGCCGCCGGGCAACGAGACCTCGGCCTGGCCGAACCGCGCCAAGAGCGGACCCAGCACCAGGATCGAGGCCCGCATCCTGCGCACGATCTCGTAATCGGCGCGGTGGCTGGTCAGATCGTGGCTGGACATGGCCAGCACCTGCCCGTCCTGAAGGCCGCTCACTTCGGCCCCCAGGCTTTGCAGCAGGGCCGTCATGGTGCGGATATCCGACAGTCGCGGTGCATTGGTCAGCGTCAGCGGCTGATCCGAAAGCAGCGTCGCCGGCATCAGCGCAAGGCAGGCATTCTTCGCGCCCGCGATGGGAATTTCGCCCCTCAGCGGCCCGTTTCCCTGAACGATGATCTGGTCCATCTAGCTGTCGTCCCCGCCCGTCTCGCTGGCTTCATCCTCATCCGGGTCGGGGGCCGAGGCCTCGCGCGCGCGCGCCTGCGCCTTGCGCCGTTGCAGGTTGGCCCGCAACGCGGCGCGAAGCCTGTCCGCGCGCGTCTCGGGTTCCTGTCTGTTTCTGTCCCGTCCGGTCATGCTTCCTGTTATCGCCCGCGCCGGCCGCCGTCCAGTTGCCGCGGCAAGCCAGGCAGCGGCAGGCATTTCCCGATAATTCGCCCGATCCCCCTTGCGCGGCGGCACAGCTTTGTCTAAACGCCGCCCACGGCGCTGCGGTAGCTCAGTGGTAGAGCACTCCCTTGGTAAGGGAGAGG
>NZ_DHXG01000003.1:0-453 GCF_002413585.1 Paracoccus sp. UBA5162 | reverse complement strand
AGGTCGAGAGTTCAATCCTCTCTCGCAGCACCATTTCACACCTATGGCTGAAAAAAATGATCTAAGCCCTTGAAAGACAGGGTCATTTCTATTGCGTCATACACATCTTCCGGCGTGAATGTCAGAGGATCGGAAAAAGCCAGTCTCAGCACTGTTTGGCGAACCGTTTAGCTCCCATTCCCGTAAATATCCCCGCGCCTCGAGAGGAATCGCACGGAGAGTTCAATACACTCTTCAAATTTGCCTGCGTTTGGCAGCGGCTCAGCGGCCTCCTCGACCAGAGCATGGGAACGCCTGAACTACACTTTCGGCTTCGCCGAACACCCGCCATCCGTCGCTTGAAGCGGTCTGGCGGCCGCTGGAGGGGCAGTTCGTCGCCCCCTTCGGCCCGTTTTGGAGCGGATCTGGCGATTTTGGACGGACTCGTCCCTCATGCACCCAGCCTCCGTCGCG
>NZ_DHXG01000049.1:14240-16663 GCF_002413585.1 Paracoccus sp. UBA5162 | reverse complement strand
ACGATCAGGGCCGCGAACCGACACCCGAAGAGATGGCGGAGAAGCTCTCCATGCCGCTCGAGAAGGTGCGCAAAGTGATGAAGATCGCCAAGGAACCGATCAGTCTGGAAACCCCGATCGGGGACGAGGAAGACAGCCAGCTTGGCGATTTCATCGAGGACAAGAATGCGGTCCTGCCGCTGGATTCCGCCATTCAGGAAAACCTGAAGGAAACCACGACCCGCGTTCTGGCCAGCCTGACCCCGCGCGAGGAACGGGTTCTGCGGATGCGCTTCGGCATCGGCATGAACACCGACCACACGCTGGAAGAGGTCGGCCAGCAATTCAGCGTCACCCGCGAGCGCATCCGCCAGATCGAGGCCAAGGCGCTGCGCAAGCTGAAGCACCCCTCGCGCAGCCGCAAGCTTCGGTCCTTTCTCGATCAGTAACCCGTCATGTCGGAAGGACTGGAATATTCGCTGTATCGCAGCACCGCCAGTCGCGCGCTTCGGGCGGGCGAACTTGAGGACATTCTTGCCGCCGCCCGCGCGCGCAACCAGGCGATGTCGCTGACGGGCTGTCTGCACTACGAGGATGGGCTGTTCTTTCAATGGCTCGAAGGACCGGCGGATGCGCTGCGCGAAGTTCTGGGTTCGATCCTGCGTGACGACCGGCACCGAGATATAGCGGTGCTGGTGGAGGGCGCGCTGGAACATCGGCGCTTTCAGGACTGGCGGATGAGGTTTTCCGATCGCGACCGGGCCTCGCTTCTGGATTGGCTTGCCAGCGCCGAGGTCTCGACCATGGACCGCCGGGATTATGCCGCCGCAGTGATGTCGTTTCTGCAATCGGTCGAGGCCTGACAGCGGTGTCCTGACAACGGCGCCCGGATGGGTTGTGTCGCGGCACAAAAAGTGAACACTAAGCCCGACGCGCAGCAATCGGAGCCTTCATGCCGCAGGATTTTTCCGCCCGGATCATCGCATGGTCCGGCGATCTCCAGACCGTCCAGGCCCTGCTGGCCCTGCTTGCCGTCGGATTGCTGATGCTGGTCGTCCTGGCGCTGCGCCTGCGTCGCGCCTTGTCGGCGGGCGGGGCACGCGAGACGGCGCTGCAATCCAGACTGCAAGACGCCGATGGCCGGGTTCACGCGCTGGAATTGCAGATCGGCCAGCACGAGGTCCGTGCCGAGACGCAGCGGGCGCGCCTGGGCGAACTGGCGGAGGAACGCGACGGGCTGACCGACGCGCTGCACCAGGCCCGGCAGGAGATCGCGCAGATGCGCACGCAATTGGCCGAAACCCGGCTGGCGGCGCAGAAGGATCACGAATCCGCCACGCGCGAGATTGCGGCGCTGCGCGAGCTGCGCGAGGAAATGACCGGCCAGTTCAGGCTGCTGGCGGCCGAAACCCTGCGCGTGCAGCAAACCGACATGCAGAAGGCGCAGGGCGAACAGCTTTCCGCGCTGCTGACCCCGTTTCGCGACCAGGTGCACCGGTTCCAATCGGAATTGCAGGTCCGCAACAAGGTTCTGGACGAGGAGGGCGCGCGTCTGCGCGAACAGATCGCCTTCCTGCATCAGCGGTCCGAGGACATCTCTCGCGAGGCGGTCAACCTGACCCGCGCGCTGAAGGGCGAGAAGCAGCGTCAAGGCGCCTGGGGCGAGATGGTGCTGGAGAGAATTCTCGAGGAATCCGGGCTTGCATCCGGTATTCACTACGACATTCAGAACAGCTGGACCGACGAGGATGGCCGGCGCTGGCGCCCCGACGTGGTGGTCAGGATGCCGCGCGAAAAGATCATGGTGATCGACAGCAAGGTGTCGCTCAACGATTACGAGGTCGCGGTGAATTCCGACGATCCCGCCCAGGCGGATGCCGCCCTGCGTCGCCATGTGGCCGCGATCCGTGCCCATGTCACCACACTGGGCGAGAAGGGCTATCACCGAATGAACGATGCTTCGGTCGACTACGTGCTGATGTTCATCCCGATCGAGGGCGCGTTTTCCGAGGCTTTGCGCGCCGATCCGGGCCTGGCCCGCTTCGCGATGGAACGCCGGGTCGGCCTGACCACGCCCACCACGCTGATGTTGACCCTGCGCACGGTCGAACATATCTGGGCCGTCGAGCGTCGCGAAACCAACGCCATGGAGATCGCGAAACGGGCCGGCGCGCTTTATGACAAGGTGGCCGGTTTCGTCGAGGCGATGGAAGGGGTCGGCAAGGCGCTGGACCAGGCCGGCCGCGCGCATGGCCAGGCGCTGGACCGTCTGTCGCGCGGGCCCGGCAATGTCATCCGCCAGGTCGAGATGCTGCGCGAACTGGGCGCGCGCAACCAGAAACAGATCGGTCTGGACCATGACCCGACCGACGATCCCCGGCTGGGCACGCCGGATGATGCGGGATCCGAGGCAGCCGAATGAACCATGTCTTCCGGATCGCCAC
>NZ_DHXG01000049.1:2778-13874 GCF_002413585.1 Paracoccus sp. UBA5162 | reverse complement strand
GGCGATTGACGCCGGCCGCGGGTTGCTGACGCTGATGGTGCGGCACACCTCGTGTTCGCTGCTTATCCAGGAAAATGCCGATCCAGACGTTCAGGTCGATCTTCTGGGCTGGCTGGACCGTATCGCACCGCCGGCCGATGATCCGTCGATGACGTGGATCAGCCACCGCAGCGAAGGCCCCGATGACATGCCCGCGCATCTGAAGGCCGCGATCCTGCCGGTCAGTCTGCAGATTCCGGTTTCCGGGGGGCGCATGATGCTGGGAATCTGGCAGGGCATCTATCTGGTCGAACACCGGACAGCGCCGCACCAGAGACAGGTGGCGGCGCTGTTTCAGTCCGATCCGGCCTGACCGGTTCAGTCGTCCAGAATGAACGTGACCATCATGTTGACGCGATAGCGGCTGATGGCGCCATCCTCGCAATCGACGGATTGCTCCTTGATCCAGGCGCTCTTGACGTGGCGCAGCGTCTCGTTGGCGCGTTTCAGTCCCTCGCGGACGGCATCCTCGAAGCCGGTATCCGAGGTGGCCGAAATTTCGGTGACACGTGCAATACTCATCTCGCTATCCTCCTACATGCGTTCTCGGAGCAGGGCCAACGTCCCGCCGCGCAATTGGTTCGTGCGGCCGCTTGTCGGCCGATCAGCTTTGCGGCATCAGATGGATTTCGCGGATCGCCGCGCGCTCGGGCGCTTCGATGATGTGCATCACCGCCGCCGCGACGTCCTGCACCTGCAACTTTCCCGGCGCGCCATCGTCGAAGAAGGGTGTATCGACCATGCCCGGCGCAACGACCGCGCACCGGCCACCCCATTCGCGCATCTCTTCGGCCATGTTTCCGGCATAGCCATGCACGAACCACTTGGTCGCGCCATAGATCGAGCCCGCGATATGCCGCCGACCCGCGGCCGAGCCGGTCAGCACCAGCGTCCCCTTGGTCTTGCGCAGTTCCGGCAGGGTCAGCCTTGCGGTCAGCAGCAGGCCCGTGATGTTCAGTTCGATCATGCCGCGAATATCGTCCAGATCGGCCTTTTCCGTGCCGGGTGTTTCCAGACCCCGGCCGGCATTGGCGAAGGCCGCGTCGATGCCGCCGAAACGCGACACGCAATCCGCCACCGCGCCGGCCAGGTCGGATTCGTCGGTGACATCGCCGGGCAGGGGCAGCGCAGCCTCGCCCAGTTCGTCCGCAAGATTGCGCAGCTTGTCCCTTGATCGGGCGAACAGGCCGACATTCCAGCCGGCCTTGACGGCTTCGCGCGCAGTCTCGGCGCCGATGCCCGAGGATGCGCCGGTGATGAACAGGGTCTTTGCCATGGGATGCCGCCTTTCGGATCATCTGAGTTTCCGCCCGCCAACGCGGCTTTCCTGCCACATGTTCCACTGCGCCTATCTTGTGGGCTGTGGATAAACTCTACCCAAACCCTGCCACCGCACCTATAGTGGCTGCGGATCGCCGGACCGAGGGAACAACTGATGCGCTGTCCGTTTTGCGGAAATGTCGATACGCAGGTCAAGGATTCACGCCCGGCCGAAGATAACGTCGCCATCCGCCGCCGCCGCTTCTGCCCCGCCTGCGGCGGTCGCTTCACCACTTATGAACGTGTGCAGTTGCGCGATCTGGTCGTCGTCAAGTCGAACGGACGGCGGGAGGATTTCGACCGCGACAAGATGGCGCGCTCGATCCGGATCGCGATGCAGAAGCGCCCGGTCGAACCCGAACGGATCGAACAGATGATCTCGGGGATCGTCCGGCGGCTGGAAAGCACCGGCGAGACCGACATCGCCTCGAAGATGATCGGCGAGATCGTGATGGAGGCTCTGTCGCGGATCGACAACGTGGCCTATGTCCGTTTCGCCAGCGTTTACAAGAACTTTCAGGACGCGGGCGATTTCGACAAGTTCGTGTCGGAACTGCGCCCCGGCGCCGCCAACGAGTGAGCCCCGACCGGGCCGAAGACGCGCGCCACATGGCCCATGCGCTGCGTCTGGCACGGCGCGGATTGGGCAATGTCTGGCCCAACCCGGCCGTCGGTTGTGTCCTGATCCGCGACGGTCGCGTTGTCGGACGCGGCTGGACCCAGCCGGGGGGGCGCCCCCATGCCGAGGCCGTGGCGCTGGATCAGGCCGGGCCGATGTCGCGGGGCGCGACTGCCTATGTCACGCTGGAGCCCTGCGCCCATCATGGCCGCACGCCGCCCTGCGCCGAGGCGCTGGTGCGGGCCGGGATCACCCGCGTCGTCACCGCGCTGACCGACCCGGACCCGCGCGTCGGCGGACGCGGCCATGCGATCCTGCGCGCGGCCGGAATCGCGGTCTGCGAGGGCGTGGCCGAGGCCCGGGCCCGCGCGCTTCAGGCCGGTTTCCTGCTGCGCCTGTCCGATGGGCGACCCTTCGTGACGCTGAAGCTGGCCACCTCTTTCGATGGCCGCATCGCGACCGCCAGCGGCGAAAGCCAGTGGATCACCGGAGCCGGGGCCCGCAGCCATGTCCATGCCCTGCGCCTGAGCCATGATGCGATCCTGGTCGGTGGCGGCACTGCCCGCGCCGATCTGCCTTCGCTGAACGTGCGCGGCCTTGGTCCGGTGCGCCAGCCGGTGCGCGTGATCGCGACGACCCGGCCCTTGCCGGATCTGCCCCCGGAAGGGCCGGATCACGGCCCGCTGTGGCAGGTCGGCGGAGACCCGCGGGCGATCCTGGCCGATCTTGCCGCCCGCGGCATCACCCGGCTTTTCTGCGAGGGCGGGGGCATCCTGTCTGCCGCGCTTGTGCAGGCGGGCGTGGTCGATCAACTGATCGGCTATACGGCGGGCATCGCCCTGGGCGCCGAGGGCCGCGCATCCATTGCGCCGCTGGCTCTGCCAAACCTCGCCGCGGCGCCGCGATTTCGCCTTGTCGAAAGCCGCGCGATCGGCCCTGACCTGTTCCACCGCTGGCTGCGGGCCTGATCCCCGGCCGGGTCGAGGGCCGCAGCGCCTGCGCCCGCTATCTGCGCCAGATCCAGCTATGCCCGGCCAGCATCCCCTGCGCCTTGGCCAGAAGCCGCAATCCCGGCCCACGGCCGGTCGCGCGGCAAGCCAGTCGTGCGACCGCGATCTCGACCGGGCAGGGCAGCCCGGTCACCGGGTCGCGATAACGCGGATAGGCGATCAGGCAGGCATGGACCAGCGCCGCAAGATCGGGACGTGCGGTGCGGCGCGCGGGCACGGGGCCCAGATCGCGCGTCAGCCCCCAGCCTGCATAGAAAGGCGCCCCCAGAACCGTGACCGGCACCCCGCGCAGAAGTGCCTCGAATCCCAGCGTCGAGGTGATGGTCCAGACCTCGTCCACCTGGTCCAGCAGCGCCAGCGGATCGGCCCGGCGCGCGACGTGATCGGCCAGTCGCGCCAGTTCGGATCCGGACACCGCGCCAGGCCGCAGACCGGCCTCGATATCGGGATGGGGCTTGTAGATGACGAAGGCGTCGGGATTGTCCGCCCTGACGCGGGCAAGAAGCGCAAGGTTGTGCCGCTCTTGCCCGGCGCCGAGGCGGATCGAGGCGTCATCCTCGACCTGGCCGGGGACAAGGATGCGCCGCCGCCCGTCGCGTGGCGGCAGATCGGGGGCATCGCCCGCCAGGTTGTATTTCGTCAGGCCCGCCGCACGGATCGCGCCGATCAGAGCCCGGGCCCGCGCAGTCCCGCCCGGCGGCAGGGGCGCCGCGATCAGGCGTTCCAGCCGGCTTTCGCGGCCGGGGTCATAATAGATGCCCAGATCGTCCGCGACCAGCGACAGCGGCGGTGTCAGTTCGGCGCCCAGCCCGCGCGAGCGCAGAAAGCCGTCCTCGACCCTCGCGGCTTGCGGCACCCTGTCGGCGCGGCCTGCCCAGGCCAGCGTGACCCGCGGCGAGGGCGTGCGGGCGAAACCCAGCCCGGCGCTGTCGCCGAAGGCGTGCAGGATGAAGCGGCGTTTCCACGCGCGCATGCCATAGGCCAGATGGCCGCCGCGATCCTGCCGAAAGACGCGCGCCTCGGCCTCGATCTGGTTCACGGCACCATCGAAATCGGTCAGCGCGTCGCGGCAGGGATCATACCAGCAGGGCGCCAGCAGATGAGAGGCGGCGAACAGATCCTCGGGCGCAGCGGCGCCGCGGCGGTCGGCGGGCAGCATCGTTTCATCGTCGCTGAGGCCCCAGCCGGCATAGAATGGCAGGCCGAACAGCCGCGGGCGATGCCCTGCCAGCAGCGCCTCGTAGCCCAACTGGGAGCTGATGGCATAGACGCTGTGCGCATTTTCGACCAGCCGCCAGGGCGAGATCGGGGCGTCGCAAAGCAGATCGCCGGGGCGCAGATCGGCGCCGGTCAGGTGGCCCGGACGCAGGCCGGCGGCTGTCTCGGGATGGGTGCGCAGCACGATCGGGCGGTCGGGATGTTCGGCCCGTGCCGTTTCCAGCATGGCCAGGAACCGGCCGCGGCCCGCCCCCAGCAGCGAGGCGTCGCCGCGCGTCTGGTCGATGACCAGGACGTAGCCGGGCGGGGGCGCGGCAAGCCGGGGACGGTGGAAATTGTATTTCGACAAATCCAGCGATCGCAGCCGGGCGATACCCTGGATTGCGGCCTGGCGATGCGCGACGGTCACGCCCGAGGCGATCAGTCGTTCCAGCAGCGATGGCCGCGCCGGATCGAAATGCACCCCGCAAGGGTCGATCAGAAGGCCGATCGGACCGCGCCGCGCCACCGCGCCGCGCGCCCGCCCCGGAAGGATCGAACGCAGGAAGGCATCCTCGACCGTGATCAGCCCGCAACCCCGGCGCGTCGCGATGGCGCGACCGCGCCACGCGGTCGGACTGGCGCCCCAGATGCCGATGTCATCGCCCGCGCGGGGCAGGCCGGCGGCGATTCTCCAGCCGGCCAGTTCCATCATCCGCCGCAGGCGCGGGCGGGCGAAAAAGCCCCCATTGAACACGAAAAGCCGCCGGGGTTCGCCCCCGGCGGCCATGCCCTCATCCGCCGCCATGGCCGGGCTAGTTCCCCAGTTTGCTGAGATTGTCGGCCTGTCGGACACCGCCGGTGATGGCCGACAACACCTTGTTCCACTGCACGTAGGGTGCTTCGGTCACATAGACCGTATCCTCGTCGCGGATCAGGAAATCGCGGGCAAGGAACAATCCGTTCGGCTTGGTCAGATCCAGCACATAGGCCATCCGCTGCGAACCGGAGACGCGCTTGCCCAGAACCCGGCTTGCGACGGATTCCGGTTCGTCGCGCAGGATGAACACGCCGGTCGGATCGGCCAGGTTTGAATTCAGGCCCCCGACCATCGCGATGGCCTCGACCGCGCTGATCATGTCATTGCCCAGCGGCACCCGCGTCTGACCGCCGAGGGCGCCGATGGCGGTAAAGTTGCGCTGATCCTCTTCGACCAGGATGATGTCGCCGGGACGCAGCGCGATGTCGTTCTGGCCGGAATAGAGATCGGTCAGCCAGACCTTGCCCATGTCGTTGCCGCGCTTGACGGTCACGACCGCGATTTCGGGGGCGATGGAGACACCGCCCGCCCTGGCCAGCATCGCCGACAGGGCGCGGGTCGGACGTTCGATCGGATAGACGCCCTGGGACACGACCTTGCCCATGACCGAAACCGTGGCCCCGTCGCCGGCGACGCGCGCCACCGTCACCTGCGGATCGGGGGTCTGCGTCGACAGCCGCTGGGTGATGATCTGGCGCAATTGTTCGGGGCTGTTGCCCGCGGCCCGCACGCGGCCTGCATAGGGCACGAAGATGTAGCCCGCGCTGTCGACCTGAATTTCCTGGAGGTTGGTTGAACTTGATCCCAGCGAGGTCAGAAGCCCGTCATCGACGTTTTCCCAGATCGACAGGCCCAGCACATCGCCCGGCCGGATCTCGTCCGCGCCGACCTGGCCCGCATTCCTGAAGCCGCTCGAAAAGCCGTAGGTCGGAACGAAATTCGCGGCGCGGGTGACCTGATCGTTGACATAGACCACATTGGCATTGCCGCCGCGCTCGACCGAGCCTGCGTAAATCTCGCCCTTGGTGGGGCCGGACCGTGGCAGGGCGCAGGCGGACAGCAGCGTCAGGGCCGCAACCAAGACCAGCCGCATGGCGGCGGCGGGTGAGAATGGGACTGTCACCTCGAAAACTCCTGTCTTGCTCGTCCCGGCCCTTGTTGTCCGGTTTGCGGTTAATCTAGCGTCTGCCGGGCCCCTGGGCCACAAGAACAGGGGATCCAGGCCACCGGATCGGTGATTTGCTGCCGATGTGTCACATGTCCATCGGCCAGTGTCTCGTAAGGGTCAAGGGGGGCCAGCATCATATCGGCCACCAGCCGCAATGCGTGGGCGCGCGAGCGGCGCGAATAGAAGCCGCCGGGTACCTGGCTGGTCTGCAACAGATAGTCGCGGAAGATGCGGTAGGCGTGCGGATCCGGGGCACGCGGCGCCTTGAAGAAGTCGGCCAGGGTCTGGTCCGAGGTGATCCCGGTCTTCTGATAGACCGCGCATCCAAGCGCCTTGACCGGAATGCCGCGCCAAAGCGCCTGCTGCGCGGCTGTCGAATTCACGGTCACGATGGACCGCGCATGGGCCATCAGATCGGCCAGCTTGCCGCCGCGCAGATAATGGACCCGTTCCGTCAGCCCGTGACTGGCCGCGGAATCGCGGATCGCGTGGCGATTGCGCGCGCGGCCGTCCTCCAGCGGATGGGCCTTTAAGATCAGGTGGTGGTGACGTGGCGCCGAGCGGGCGAATTCCGCGATGACCGTCTCGACGAATTCGGAATTCCTGCGAAAGGGCGAATGACCGAGAAAGTTCGAATCGTGTTCGAGCTGCAGCAGAACCAGCGAATAGGGCTGACCCGACAGCTTGATCCGCCGCCATCGAAGCGCGCGTTTGAGGTTGTAGGCCGGCATCAGCATCAGCCTTTGCAGGTTCAGCCGGAATTCCTGCCGGACGGTGATCGCGCGGTGGCCGGCATAGCGGCGATAGCGCCGGTTCGCCGCCAGAACCAGGAAATGATACAGCGCGCCATAGAACTTGTGATGACGCATGTCGCCCCAATGCGCAGGCGGGCGGTGGATTTCCGCGGAGGTGTCGCGCAGGGCCGCGCGCATCTGCGACAGTGAAATTTCCAGGAGCGGCGAGGATCCGTTCGAGCCGCCGCGTTCATAGCTGATCCAGTAGGGCCGCAGATAGCCCTCCTCGAAGACGTGAAAACGCAGGGCCTCCTGATGGGCCACGCTGCGGGCGATGGCGTGGATCGGCCGCACGTCGCCGTAAAGCACGAGATCGGTGACGTTCTTCTCGACCAGGATGCGGTTCAGATGGGCGGGCCAGTCCCGAATGGTCGCTTCGTGGCGGATGAAGTGATCCTTGTCGTCCCAGAAAAATTCGTCGCCGGCGTTGAAACCACAGCGCCACACCGTCGCGCCCGCCTGCCGCAACAGGTGCCCGAGGCGGTTGAAGAAGGGTCCATGCGGTCCTTGCAGCAGCAGAAACACCCTTTCTTCCATCGCGGGAAGACCGGCTTGCGATGGGTCGCTGTCTGAATGGTCAAGAGGGTTGTGAAACATCGGCCGGCAAAGTGACAAGGTGCAATTGCCGGACAGTTTGCACGTTCGGGTGGTATTTTCCACGATTTTGTCGCGTCAGGAGGACCGGCCGGCGTCGCGTCGCGCCGGATTCGGGCGGTGGGCGATCGGCCCATGCCTTGCGCGGCGTGGGCCGATCGCCTAGGTCATTGCGCGTGCACAGGGGGCTTGGCGATGTTCACGGGCATCATCACGGATATGGGCGAGGTTCGCGTGGTCGAGATGCGCGGCGACATGCGCGCGCGGATCGGCTGCGGCTATGACATGGCGGGCGTCGATCTGGGTGCCTCGATCGCCTGCGACGGGGTTTGTCTGACGGTGATCGCCAAGGGCGCCGACTGGTTCGATGTGGATATTTCGGCCGAGACGCTGTCGAAAACGAATATCGGCGCGAATGGCTGGGCGGTCGGCAAACGGCTGAATCTGGAACGGGCGCTGAAGGTGGGCGACGAACTGGGCGGCCATATCGTCAGCGGTCACGTCGATGGCGTGGCGCGGATCGTCGCGGCGCAGGATCAGGGTGACAGCCTGCGCCTGACCTTCGAGGCGCCGCCGGCGCTGGCGCGTTTCATCGCGCCCAAGGGATCGGTCGCGCTGAACGGCACCTCGCTGACGGTGAACGAGGTCGAGGGCAATCGTTTCGGCATCAATCTGATCCCGCATACGCGGCAGGTCACCACATGGGCCACGGCCGCGACCGGCGATGCGGTCAATCTGGAAATCGACACGCTGGCCCGCTATGTCGCGCGGCTGGCCGAGGCCGGGGCGGCGGATACCGGGACCGCGACGCGATGACCCGGATCGGAGACAATGGCGGTCCGGCGATGGATGGGACGCGGTGGCGCGCCCATTGCTGGCACCGGGCGCGGGCCGATCTGCTGCCGGTCCTGCCGGTCGAGGTCGTGCGGATGCGGGTGCGCCGCGCGCAGGCGCTCGGGCTGGACTACAAGACCTATGCCGGGGTTCGGGCCTCGACCGGGCGCGATCTGGTGGCGTTTCTGTTTTCCTCGAATGCACTTGGCGTGTTTCGCGACGGCGCGGCCCTGCCCGGCGGACGCGAGTGCAGGTTGCAGACCCTGACGGCGTCGCGGCATCTGGGGGCCGGGCCGGGGCTGGACCGTCTGGCGCTGGCGCGGCGCATCGACGCCGATTCCAGCCTGGATCTGCCGCGTTTCGGCCAGAGTTGGGCCTTTATGCGCGATGAGGTCAAGACCTGGCTGCGCCAGCAACATCTGCCCGGTGACGCAGTGCTCATGATCGGCGAAACGGATCACGAGCGCGAAATGATGGCGGCCGGAGGACTGGCCGGGTTCATCACCGGAATGCGCTATTTCGAAGGGACGCGCCATGCAGTTTGAAAAACCCGGCCCGGTCGAACGCGACTTTTCCGACGCGATCTCGTCCATCGAGGAGATCATCGAGGATGCGCGCAACGGGCGCATGTTCATCCTTGTCGATCACGAGGACCGCGAGAACGAGGGCGATCTGGTGATTCCGGCGCAGATGGCCACGCCCGATGCGGTGAATTTCATGGCCACCCACGGGCGCGGCCTGATCTGCCTGTCCCTGCCTGCAGCCCGGATCGAGGCGCTCGGCCTGACGCTGATGAGTCCGCGCAATTCCTCGCGCCACGAGACCGCCTTCACCATGTCGATCGAGGCGCGAGAAGGGGTCACGACCGGGATCAGCGCGCATGACCGCGCCCGCACCATCGCCGTGGCCATCGACCCGACCAGGGGCGCGCCCGATATCGCCACGCCAGGCCATGTCTTTCCGCTGCGCGCCCGCGATGGCGGGGTTCTGGTCCGCGCCGGCCATACCGAGGCGGCGGTCGATATTGCGCGGCTGGCGGGGCTGAACCCGGCCGGCGTGATCTGCGAAATCATGAACGAGGATGGCAGCATGGCGCGGCTGCCCGATCTGGTGGCCTTCGCGCAGAAACACGGGCTGAAGATCGGAACGATCAGCGATCTGATCCGCTATCGCCGCCGCTACGACAATCTGATTGCCGAACGCGCGTCGCGCATCGTCCATTCGGCTCATGGCGGCGAATGGATCATGCGCATCTTCGCCGACGAGATGCAGGGCGCGGAACATATCGTGCTGAGCAAGGGCGACCTGACCGCGCCAGGCCCCGTTCTGGTGCGGATGCACGCGCTGGATCCGCTGCATGACGTGCTGGGGATCGGCGGGGCGGGCGCCGGCAGCCTGCCCGCCGCCATGCGCGCGATCGCGGACGAGGGCCGCGGCGCCGTCGTGCTGATCCGCGATCTGACCCACGCAATCCGGCAGCCCGACGAGGCCGGGCCGCACACCCTGCGTCAATACGGCCTGGGCGCGCAGATCCTGTCGGCACTCGGCCTGTCGGACCTGATCCTGCTGACGAATTCCGCCCCGGTGAAGATCGTCGGGCTTGACGGCTACGGGCTTTCCGTCCATTCCACGCGGCCTATTCCCAAGGACTGAGCCATGGTCTTGAACACTGCGCATCACGAATTGCCGCTTCCGACCTTCGATTCGCCGGTCCGGCTGCTGGCCGTGGTCGCGCCCTATTATCGTGCGATCGCCGATGGCCTTCTGGCCGGCGCGCGGGCGCGGGCCGCCGAAGCCGGCGCGGTGATCGACGTGATCGAGGTTCCCGGCGCGCTGGAAATCCCCGCCGCCATCGGGATCGCCGCGCGGCAGGCCCATTATGACGGTTTCGTGGCACTTGGCTGCGTGATCCGCGGCGAGACGACGCATTACGATACGGTCTGCAACGACAGTTCGCGCGGGCTGACGCTGCTGGGTCTGAACGGGGTCTGCATCGGCAACGGCATCCTGACGGTCGAAAATCCCGAACAGGCTCAGGTTCGCGCCGATCCCGCCGGGCAGAACAAGGGGGGCGGGGCGGCCGCGGCGGCCTTGCACCTGGTGGCGCTGTCGCGCAGATGGGCCGCCCGGCGCGACCCTGACCGCGCGCCCCGCGACGTGATCCGTCTTGCGGGCGAACTGGACGGGCAGGGCAAGGCATGACCGAGGCACGACAAAACTCACGCTCGGGGTCAGACCGCCGCGCACTTAGCGGGGCGGCACGGCTTTATGCCGTCCAGGCGCTGTTCCAGATGGAGGCGGCGGGACAATCGGCCGATCGCGTGCAGCGCGAATTCGAGACCTATCGCATCGGCGCCGAGGACGAGGAAGGGCAGATGCCCGAAGCCGATCGCGATCTGTTCATGCGCATCGTCGATCAGGCGGTGACCTGGCAATCCCGGATCGACCAGGCGACGGATCGGGGGCTGGTGGCGAAATGGCCGATCGACCGGATCGATCCGGTGCTGCGCGCCCTGTTTCGCGCGGGTGGCGCCGAACTTGCGGGCGCCAGGACCCCGCCAAAAGTCGTCATCACTGAATATGTCCGCATCGCCGAGGCCTTTTTTCCCGACGGCCGCGAGCCGAAATTCGTGAACGGGGTGCTGGATCACATGGCGCGCGATCTGCGCCCGGATGCATTCGACGGATGATGTGACGCCGG
>NZ_DHXG01000049.1:0-2356 GCF_002413585.1 Paracoccus sp. UBA5162 | reverse complement strand
ATCGCAGGAACCCGCCTCTGGCCGAATCGCCTGTGCGGTGGGGCGCCCCCACCCCCGCCTTCAACCGAAAGAAGAACACCTCGCGCCGGCGATGCGTCGCCATCAGACGGCCGATGGTGATGTAAATGCGCCTCACCGATCGCGCTCGCCCGTGGCTTCCGTGTCGATTTTGCAACAACACGCCGCGCTGCCGGACCAGGCTTGCCTGCCTTTTTCATGCGCAGTAACGTGTGCATTTCTGAAAACGAGCGATCAGATTATCACGATCCCTTTCGATCTCAAATCGGTTTAGCCATATTAACCAATACTTTCCGAGAAAGAGAATTTTGTTCCATCCGTTCAATTCACGATTTCATGTCAGCGTTTTTCCGCCGACAGCGCCGTGTCGTGCCGTTGCTCACGTTTTCGACATTTCACCATGTTTTCCACGGGTCTTTGAACCAGACCCGCTCAGCGATAATTGATACCCAGCAGAGATGCTCTGGCGTCGCTTCGAGGCCAGGACAACGAAACTCAGCTCGTGAGGAACACATTATGAAAAAAGTTACGCTGCTGACCGGCACCGCCGCGATCCTGGCCGTCTTGTCGGTTCCGGCTTTCGCCCAGACTGAAATTGCAACCGGCGCCGATGCCGTGGGCGTCTCGGCCATCGACGAACAGATCACCGACATCGAAGACAACGTCCGCGATGATTTCAACCGCTCGGCCGATGCCGACCGGTTCGGTTCGTCCGATCGCCGCCAAGGCCTTTTCGGCAACATGTCGCTGCAATACAGCGGCTCGACCGGCAATTCCGAAGGCCAGGATTTGGCCATCGCCGGCCGCGTCTCGTATAATCAGGCTCCCTTCGCGCAAAGCGTCGGCCTTGCCATCTATTTCGGCGAAGACGACAACGGCAACAAGGATCAGGAAGATGTGGATGCGATCTATGATGCGCAATACTACTTCAACGATCGTTTCTATGCCTTCGCCTTGGGCCGGCTCAGCGTGAACGGTCTTGTCGATGGCCAGCGCAACAGCGCCGCCCAGTCGGACGAAGATCTCAATGCCGAGTTCAATGACCTGCGCCGCGACGCCTTCCTGGGCTTTGGTCCGGGCTATCGCATCCTGAACACGCCGGATACGACCTGGCGCGTCCAGGCCGGTGTCGGCGTCCGCTACACCCAGACCGGTGCGCAATCCCTGGGCTTTGACGAGAACGGCAACACGGTTGGCGATTCGTCGGATACCTCGGTCGGCTACATCGCGTCGTCGCGGCTGTATCACCGCTTCAACGACATGATCTTCATCACCAACGACACCGACTATCTTGGGTCGAAGGATGCGAATGACGTGATCAGCAACGAATTCGGCGTCAACTTCAAGATGTCGAACCAGCTGGCGACCCGCGTGAGCTACATGACCGAGTACCAGGAAAATCGTGACATCCGCACGAACAATACCCTGGGCGTCGCGATCGTCTACGGCTTCTGATCCCTTCCCTGGATCGAAAGTCTCTCTGGACAGGGCGGTCGAAAGGCCGCCCTTTCTTGGTGCCGGAACCGGTCCCGGCCGGCCACGAAAAAACCGCCGCTGCCGGATGGCAGGGCGGTTCTTTCGTGAGGTGGCGGGAACCGCAGCGACCGCGGCAGCGCGAGATTTCCCGAAAGCCTGGAGTACCAGGTGGGCGCCGGATAACGTGACCAGGGTCACGACAGGGCCAGCCCCCTCGGAAAAGTTATAGGCCAGTGGAAAAATGGCCGCGCGCGGGAAGAGCAGAAGCCCGCCAAGACGAACAGATAGGCAAGCCGCGCCGCCGTTTCAAGCTTCCGGTACGGCAGGCCGCAGGGCTTGCACGATGTTTTGCTTTCGTTCTATTCTGCGGCAATGGAATATCCGACTGATGCGAATGATCTGCCGGCATTGGCCGGTCAGCGCCTTGCGCGCGGCGTGGCGCGTCTGCTGCGCAGCATGGATCATGCGGCGCTGACCGAATTCGTCCCCGCGCGGGGCCTGCGCGTCGATGTGATCTCGCTGGCACCGGGGGGCGATCTCTGGATCGTGGAATGCAAGAGCAGTCGCGCCGATTTCGCGTCGGACCGTAAATGGCAGGGCTATCTGGAATGGTGCGATCGCTATTTCTGGGCTGTCGATCATGATTTTCCGGTTGAACTGCTGCCGCCGGAAACCGGCTTGATCTGCGCCGACCCCTATGGCGCCGAGATTCAGCGCATGGCTCCGAAAACCCGGCTTTCGGGCGCGCGCCGCGCGCGGATGACACGCGACTTTGCGCGGGCGGCAGCGCTGCGGCTGCAAAATCTGGCCGACCCTCGGGCGGCACCATCCTTGATCGTCTAGAGCGTGTCGCAGCCTGTCC
>NZ_DHXG01000058.1:35136-54785 GCF_002413585.1 Paracoccus sp. UBA5162 | reverse complement strand
GCCAGTGCAGCGTCCAGATCCGGGACGGCCTCGCGCATCGCGGCGTTCAGGCAGCCCGCATAGACATTGCCAAGCGCATAGGTCGGGAAATAGCCGAACAGGCCAACCGACCAATGAACGTCCTGCAAAAGGCCATTGGCGGGCCGGTTCACCGCAACGCCAAAATCCCCGAGAAAACGGGCGTTCCACGCCTCGACCAGATCGCGCGTGTCCAGCCGCCCGGAAATCAGGTCGCGTTCCAGGTCGAAGCGCAGCATGATGTGCAGGTTATACTGGATTTCGTCGGATTCGGTGCGGATATAGCCCGGTGTGACCTTGTTGACGGTCGCGTGGAAGGCATCGGCATCCTGGATGTTCAACCCGTCGAAGGCATCCGACATGCGGTTGAACAGCCAGCCTGCAAAGGCCCGGCCGCGCCCCATCTGGTTCTCGTAGATGCGGCTCTGGCTTTCGTGGACCCCCATCGAGACGCCGCGTCCCAGCGGCGTGAAGGCATAGTCGGGGTCGATCCCAAGCTCATAACTGGAATGGCCGACCTCGTGGATGGTGGAATAGATGCAGTTGAACGGCTCGGGCTCGACCACGCGCGTGGTGATGCGGCTGTCCTGCCAGCGGCCGCTGCTGAAGGGATGGACCGCCATGTCCATCCGCCCCCGCGTCCAGTCATAGCCGAAGGCCGTCGCGCAGGTGCGGGCCAGCCGAAGCTGGGTTTCCTGCGGGAAATGCCCCTGCAGCGTCTGGGGCTGGCGCTCGGCGCCCAGCACATCCTCGCGCAGCGCGACCAGGCGCGGCCGCATCGCGTCGAACAGGCCGGCGATTTCGGCCCCGGTCGTGCCGGGCTCGTAATCCTCCAGCAGCGCATCATAGAGATCGCCGCCATCGGCCAGCGCCGCGGCCTCCTCGCGTTTCAGCAGCAGCACCTGATCCAGCGTCGGCAGAAAGTCCTCGGGCGCGTCACTGGCACGCGCCTCGGCCCAGATGCCTTGCGCCAGCGAGGTCACGCGCGCCAGTTCGGTCGCGAGGCGGGCCGGGATGCGGATCCTGCGGGCATAGTCGCGACCGATCAACTCGACGATGCGGATGTCGGGCCCGGTCTGTGGGCGGGCCGCGTCCAGCCATTCGCCAAGGCGCGGATCGGTGCGGCGTTCGTGCAGCACCGATTCCATCGCGGCCATTTCCTCGGCCCGCTGTTCCACCGCGCCGCGCGGCATGACGGTTTCCTGATCCCAGCCCAGCCGCTCGGCGACCGAGGACAGGGCTTCGGTCTGACGCTGAAAGCTCAGCAATTCGTCCAGGGCGCTCATCGGGTTTTCCCCCTCAGCGAGGTTTGATGCGGGTAGCGGGCGTGGTGGCGGGCCCGGATGATCAGCACGAACAGCGCCACCGCGCCCAGCTGGTGGGTCAGGGCCAGCGACAGGGGCGAGGCGTTGATCACGTTCATGATGCCCAGGCCCACCTGCACCGCCACCATGACGATCATCGCGGTAAAGGCCCCGCGCGTCACCGGATGGGGCGAACGCCGCGCGCGCAGCCAGACCACCACCGCGAAGATCGCCAGCAGATAGCCGGTCATGCGGTGGACGAACTGCACCAGGGCCGGGTTTTCGAACAGATTGCGCCAACCCAGCGAGGAATCCCAGATCGCAGAGGGGATCCATTCGCCGCCCATGGTCGGCCAGCCGGTATATTGGCGGCCCGCATCGATGCCCGCGACCAGCGCGCCGATCAGGATCTGCACGAAGGCCAGATGCATCAGGCCGGTGGCCATGCCGAACAGCCTGCGCTCGCCCGCGCGCCTTGCTCGCAGCAGGTCCGCTTCGGACCGGCCCAGCATCAGCACATACCAGGCAATCAGACCCAGGATGATGAAGGCGATCCCCAGATGCGTCGCCAGCCGGTAAGAGGCCACGCGCACCATCCCCTCGGCCAGACCGGAACTGACCATCCACCAGCCGATCGCCCCCTGAAGCCCGCCCAGAAGGCCGATTCCCAGCAATCGCTGCGTCCAGCCCGCCGGTATGCGGCGGGTCAGCAGAAAGCCGAAGAAGCCGAGCGCCCAGATCAGTCCCACGGTGCGGCCCAGCAGGCGATGGGACCATTCCCACCAATAGATTCGCTTGAAGCCAGCCAGATCCATGTCGGGATTGACCTCGCGATATTGCGGGATCTGCTGGTAGGCCTGGAATTCGGATTGCCACCGGGCCGCGTCCATCGGCGGCAGCGCGCCGGTGACGGGCGCCCATTCGGTGATCGAAAGGCCCGATCCGGTCAGCCGCGTCGCGCCGCCAAGCGCGATCATCGCGGCGACCATGACGAACAACACCATCAGCCAGACCCGGATCGCCCGGCGCGCGCCGCGCGGCGCGGCGTCGATGATGCCGGTCCGCGTCACCGGGCGGGTGCTGGCACCTGGGTCCGAGACTTCCTCGAAAACGGGGCGCTTGGCCATGATCGGCTCCTTCAACTGGGGCGGAGGTTAGGTCGCGCCTAGCGGCGGGTCAATTGGCGCAGGACGCCGTGCAGGATGCGGACATCGCCGCGCGTCAGCACCAGCCGCGACCACATGTTGCGCAGGTTCAGCCGCATCGCCGCGGCCTTGGTTTCGGGAAAGAAGAACCCCGCTTGGGCCAGCTTTTCCTCGTAGTGATCGCCCAGCCGTTCGATCTCGACCCGATCCGCAAGCCACTCGGCATCGGCCTTGCGCCGATGCGGCGCGGGCTCGGGCGGCAAAGTGTCGCGGCCCCATTCATAGCCCATCAGCAGCACCGCCTGCGCCAGGTTAAGCGACGGAAAAGCCGGATTGACCGGCACGGTGACGATGGCATTGGCACGCGCCACGTCGTCGTTTTCCAGCCCGGCGCGTTCGGGGCCGAAGACGATCGCGCTGCGGCCGTCATGACGGCGCGCCTTGTCCATCGCGGCGGCGGGGGTGAAGACCGGCTTCGACAGTTCGCGGCCGCGGGCGGTGGTGGCGAAAGCATAATCGATCCCTTCCATCGCCTCGGCCAGGGTCGGATGGATCCGGGCATGATCCAGCACCTGCCCTGCCGCCCCCGAGGCCATGGCAATGGCCCTGGGGTTGGGCCAGCCGTCGCGCGGATCGACCAGCCGCATCTCGGTCAGGCCGAAATTCAGCATGGCGCGCGCCGCGGCGCCGATATTCTCGCCCATCTGCGGGCGAACCAGGATGATGACGGGCTGGCGCGGATCGTGCTGCATGGCCGTCCGCATAGTCCGTCTGGCAGCGGGCGGCAAGCTGCGCTATCTGCAGGGGAACCGATGGAGTTTCCCATGACCGACACGCCGCAGCTTTACCTGATGACCCCCGCCGGCGCGCAGGCCTCGGCCCTGGGGCCGCTGCTGACCGAGGTGATGGACCGCTTTCCCCCCGCCTGTCTGCGCATCCGCGCGGGCGCGGAAGAGGACGAACTGGGCCGCCTCGCCGATCTGGCGCGCGAGATCGCCCATAACCGTGACGTGGCGGTGGTGATCGAAGATCATGTCAGGCTGGCCCAGCGGCACGGGCTTGACGGGGTGCACCTGACCGACGGCGCGCGCGGCGTCCGCGCCGCACGCAAGGATCTGGGCGCCGACGCCATCGTCGGCGCCTTCTGCGGAACCTCGCGACACGAGGGGATGAACGCGGCCGAGGCGGGGGCGGATTACGTCAGCTTCGGCCCGGTCGGCGACACCGCGCTTGGGCGCGGCGGCCCCGCCCCGCTGGACCTGTTCCAGTGGTGGTCCGAGATGATCGAGGTGCCGGTCGTTGCCGAGGGCGCGATTGATCGCGCCCTGATCGCGGATCTGTCGCCGGTGACGGATTTCATCGGCATCGGCGCGGAAATCTGGTCCGAGAACGATCCCCTCACCGCCCTGTCGGCCCTGTGGCTGCCATGACGTCCGGCTTTTGCGTTCCGTTGGAGAACCCGGCCTGACCGCCATCTCGATCCTGACGAAAAAGGAAAACACCGATGTTCCGATATACGACGCAACAGATCGTGCTGCACTGGACGATCGTGCTGCTGGTGATCTTTCAATATCTGTGGAACGGGCCGATGGGACAGGCCTTCGGCCGGCTCATGCGCGGCGGTGATAAGGTTCTGGGGCCGGTCGCCCTGGCCCATCTGGTCGTCGGCGTGACGATCCTGGCCATCACGATCTGGCGGCTGGCCCTGCGCCGCCGCGCGCCGGCCGCTCCGCACGGCCGTGCCGGGCTGGACAGGGTCGCGGTGCTGATTCACGCCCTGCTCCATATCGTGCTGATCGCGATCCCGCTGGCCGGGCTGGCCGCCTGGTTCGGCGGAATCGGCCGCGCGGGCGACCTGCACGTGTTGCTGACGGACCTGCTGCTGGTACTGGCGGGACTGCATGTGGCCGCCGCGCTCTATCATCACTTCGTTCTGAAGGACGGGCTGATGAACCGGCTGCGCCCGCGACGCTAGAGCATCAGCGGAGTCCGGTCGCCTGCGGCGAAACGGCGCAGCACGGCCGGATAGAGGCGATGTTCCTGCGCCAGCACCCGCGCGGCAAGGCTGCGGG
Organism: Paracoccus sp. UBA5162; assembly: GCF_002413585.1. NCBI lineage: Bacteria > Pseudomonadati > Pseudomonadota > Alphaproteobacteria > Rhodobacterales > Paracoccaceae > Paracoccus > Paracoccus sp. UBA5162. The sequence continues at coordinate 50,246 of NZ_DHXG01000058.1, read as the reverse complement.
GCGTGTCGCCGGGCTCGACACGCACCCGTGCCTGCCCCAGAACCGGACCCGCATCCAGATCGGCGATCACCTCGTGCACGCTCGCGCCGGCTTCGGCATCGCCGGCAGCGATGGCGCGGGCATGGGTGTGCAGGCCGGGGTATTTTGGCAACAGAGAAGGATGGATGTTCAGCATCCGACCGGCGAAAAGCTGCACGAAATCAGGGGTCAGAACGCGCATGAAGCCGGCGAGGCAGATGATGTCGGGCCGCGCCCGAAGCAGCGGGCGAAGCAGCGCGGCCTCGAACCTCGCGCGGTCGCCGGGATAGGCGCGGTGGTCGATCGCGGCGGTCGGGATGCCCATCGCGGCGGCCCTGGCCAAGCCCGAGGCGGCGGGATCGTTCGAGACGACCAGAACCGGCCGCGCAGGATGATCGCCCGTCATGTCCTCGGCCAGCCGGACCATGTTCGATCCGCCGCCAGAGATCAGGATCGCAACGCGCTTCACGCAGGCGTTCCGCTGTAGCGCACCCCCTCGCCCTCCGTCACGCGGCCGATCCGGTGGACGCGCTCGCCCTGATCGGCCAGCACCGCGGTCAGCGCGTCGGCGCGGTCGGCGGCGACCGACAGGACCATGCCCACTCCGCTGTTGAAGGTTTTCAGCATCTCGTCCCGCCCGATGCCACCCGCCTGTGCCAGCCAGCCGAAGACCGGCGGCAAGGGCCATGCGCCAAGGTCGATCTGGGCGCCCAGGCCCCGGGGCAGGATGCGCGGCAGATTTTCGGTGATGCCGCCGCCGGTGATATGGGCCAGCCCGTGAACCCCGCCTGCGCGGATCGCGGCCAGCGCGGGTTTGACATAAAGCCGCGTCGGCACCAGCAGCGCCTGACCCAGCGAGCCCCGGGCGAAAGGCGCGGCATCGTCCCAGCCGAGGCCGGCGCGCTTTGCGACCTTGCGAACCAGCGAATAGCCGTTGGAATGAACCCCGTCCGAGGACAGGCCCAGCAGCACATCGCCCAATCCCACATCGGCGGGCAAGGCGGTGCCACGCCGCATCGCGCCGACGGCGAAACCGGCCAGGTCGAAATCGCCATCGTGATACATGCCGGGCATTTCCGCCGTCTCGCCACCAATCAGGGCACAGCCGGCCATCCGGCATCCCCGCGCGATACTTTCGACGACCCGCGCGGCCTGATCGACCGAAAGCCGGCCGGTCGCAAAATAATCAAGAAAGAACAGCGGCTCGGCACCCTGACAGACCAGATCGTTCACGCACATCGCGACCAGATCCTGGCCGATCGCATCCAGATGCCCGGTGTCGATGGCAATCCGCAGCTTGGTGCCGACGCCATCGGTCGCGGCCACCAGGACCGGATCGTCATAGCCCGCGGCGGCCGGGTCGAACAGGGCGCCAAAGCCGCCAAGCGCGTCCATCACACCGGCCCGCGCGGTGGCGGCTGCCGCGGGTTTGATCCGATCAACCAGCGCGTTTCCCGCGTCGATATCCACGCCTGCATCGCGATAGCTGATCCCGTTCTTCGTCATCGGCCCGTCCCCGGCTGGAATGTCGCGCCCCCCGATAGCGGATGGCGGGGCTCTGGGCAACGGGCCAACGCGCTTGACCGCGCCTGCCGGCCGCTTTAGTCAGATCGCGCGCTACGGGCCTGTAGCTCAATTGGTCAGAGCAGGGCGCTCATAACGCCTTGGTTGGGGGTTCAAGTCCCTCCGGGCCTACCAGCATCCCATCCCTCCAGGCCCGCCCGTGGAAGCGGCAGAATCAAGGACGGGCTGTTCTCTTTTGGCGGCGCGACCTGGCGCAGTCCGGGACGAACGCCGCCTGCCATATGTGATGGGACGCGCCGAAACAGGATGACGCTTTTGCGGACAGGATTCGGTGCTGAACCTTTGTCCCGGTCATGCGTTTTGCCGACCGGAGCCATTCATGCACGACGACAGCGACCTGATCGACCATATCCATCTGCGCCTGTCCGATTTCGACCGGGGCGTTTCGTTCTATGTGGCCATCCTGAACGCCCTGGGCCGGGGCGCGGACATCCGCCGCGGTCGCGACTGGCTGGAGATCGGCCCGCTTTATCTGGATCAGTCCGACAACATCACACCCCCCAGCCGCCTTCATCTGTGCTTTCGCGCCCGTTCGCGCGAAGAGGTCGCGGCCTTTCATTCAGCCGGGCTTGCCGCGGGCGGACGCGACAACGGCGCGCCCGGCCTGCGCGATTATCATCCGGGCTATTACGCGGCCTTTCTGCTGGATCCCGACGGCAACAATATCGAAGCCAAGCTTGACGAGCAGACCTAGCCCAGATCGCCGCCGAGGCCCTGTATCAGCGGCAGGAAATCGGGGAAGGACGTGGCGATGGGGCTGGCATCGTCGATGCTGACCGGGGCCTGGGCCGCAAGCCCGAGGATCAGGAAGGACATCGCGATCCGGTGGTCCAGATGCGTGACCACGCTGGCGCCTCCGGGCACCGTCGCCATGCCGTGCACGACCATCGTGTCGCGGGTTTCCTCGACCTCGACGCCGTTTGCCGCAAGTCCCCGCGCCATCGCGTCGATTCGGTCGCTTTCCTTGACCCGCAATTCCGCAACCCCGTTCATGACCGTCCTGCCTTCCGCGAAAGCGGCGATGACCGACAGGATCGGAAATTCATCGATCATGCTGGCGGCGCGGTCCGCCGGGACGGTCACGCCCGTCAGCGGCCCGTGGCGCACGACCAGATCGGCCACCGGCTCGCCGCCCTCTTCGCGTTCGTTCTCGAAGGCGATGTCGGCGCCCATTTCCAGCAGCGTCACATACAGCCCGTCGCGCGTCCGATTGCGGCTGACACCGGGCACCCGGACCTGCGATCCCGGCACGATCAGCGCCGCCGCCACCGGAAAGGCCGCGCTGGATGGGTCGCGTGGCACGGCGACCGGCTGCGCCCGCAACTCGGGCCGGCCCGCCAGCGTGACGACGTGGCCCTGATCCGTCGTTTCGGTCCGGATCTGGGCGCCGAACCCCGCCAGCATCCGTTCGGAATGATCGCGCGTGGGTTCGGCCTCGATCACCACCGTCTCGCCGGGCGAATTCAGGCCGGCCAAAAGGATGGCCGACTTGATCTGCGCACTGGCGACCGGCGTGCGATAGCGCAGCGGAACCGGATCGGCGGCGCCCTGGATGGTGATCGGCAGCCGTCCGCCCTCGCGCGCCGTGATCTGCGCGCCAAAGGCCGACAGCGGATCGGTGACCCGCGCCATCGGGCGCCGCGACAGGCTGGCATCGCCGGTGAAGGTCGCGGTGATCGGGGTCGTGGCCATCGCCCCCATGATCAGCCGCACCCCGGTGCCGGAATTGCCGCAATCTATGATGCCTTCGGGTTCGGCAAAGCCACCCACGCCCACGCCATGCACCGACCATTCGCCCGCGCCCAGCCGTTCGACCTGCGCGCCGAAAGCCGCCATCGCCCTTGCCGTATCCAGCACGTCCTGCCCTTCCAGAAGGCCGGTTACCCGCGTCTCGCCCACCGACAACGCCCCCAGGATCAGCGCCCGGTGACTGATCGACTTGTCGCCAGGCACCTGCGCCACGCCCTTCAGCGGGCCGCTGCGACGCGAGGTCATGGGACACGGTTCGGCGGTATGGGACATGGGACACCTGTTCGTTGCGAGGGCCTTTTAGCCGCCGGGCAAGCCCGCTGCCACCGCCTTCTTGCCGTCGCAGCCAGGGTTTTCTCGCGGCCGGAGCGGAACGCCCGGTCATGGAAGATGTGATCCCGCGGCAACCGATGTCGCGTGTCGCGCCCGAGGGACCCGAATTACAGGCGCACCGGGCGGCTTGTCAGGATTTGTAGACCTCGATCGTCGGCAGTTCGGTCAGCGACACGCCGATCAGTTGCAGCGCCGGTAGCGAGACCTGACTGCCCGACCCACCGCCCGCCAGCGGGATCAGATCGACCTTGGCCGATTTGCCGTTGGCGGGATTCACGATCCGCCCGATGCCGCGCGCCTTGACCAGCGGTGTCTTGATCCAGAACCCGCCCTGCGTCGGATCGCCCAGCGAGGCGACGGTGCTGCCCAGCCTGGTCTCGGCCGCCTCGGGCGCCCCGGCGGCGGCGGCCTTTTGTTCGGCAGTCGTCGTATCCAGCTGCCGGGCCGAGGCGCGCGCCGAGGGCGGCGGTGGCGGTGCGCGCGTGATCGCGGTCGCTGCGGCCACCTGCTGTGGTGAAAGATCGCTTTCGATCCTGGCCGGTTGCACCGTGTTTGACGGCCGATCACCTGTCGTCGTCGCCAGGGGCTGGCAGGCGGCAAGGACCATGACGGACAGGATCGCGGGGGTTGTCATTCGCATCGGGACGTTCCTTGGATGGCGTGGCGCGGGCAGGTTAGACCAGCCCCGCCGCCTGCGTCCACCGGCGGTTGCGTGATCGGCGGATGCTTGTGCACCGGCGCCGAGACGCCTAGATTGAAGCTCATGGACGACATGCAAGCCGCGCCTCTCATCGACCCTTTTGCCCGTCCGATCACCTATCTTCGGGTATCGGTGACGGATCGTTGCGATTTCCGCTGTGTCTATTGCATGTCCGAACATATGCAGTTCCTGCCTAAGGTCGAATTGCTGACATTGGAGGAACTGGACCGGCTTTGTTCCGCCTTCGTGGATCTTGGCGTGCGCAAGTTGCGCATCACCGGGGGCGAACCGCTGGTCCGGCGCGGGATCATGGGCTTTTTCGGCGCCATGTCGCGCCATCTGGGCGCGGGCCTGGACGAATTGACGCTGACCACCAACGGCAGCCAGCTGGCCCGTTTCGCCCCGGAACTGGTGGATTGCGGGGTTCGCCGGGTCAACGTCTCGCTGGACACGCTGGATGCCGACAAGTTCTCCGCCATCACCCGCTGGGGCCGGCTGCCGCAGGTGCTGGAGGGCATCCGCGCCGCCCGCGCGGCCGGGCTGCGGGTCAAGATCAACGCCGTCGCGCTGAAGGGCGTGAACGACGACGAATTGTTCGATCTGGTCCGCTGGTGTGGCGATGAGGGCCATGACCTGACCTTCATCGAGGTCATGCCGATGGGCGATCTGGGCAACGAGGACCGCCTGGACCAGTATTGGCCGCTGACCGATCTGCGCGCCCGTCTGGCCGAATGTTTCACACTGGTCGATCTGGCCGAACGCACGGGGGGTCCGGCCCGTTATGTCCGGCTGCGCGAAACCGGGCAGAAGATCGGCTTCATCACGCCGCTGACGCATAATTTCTGCGAAAGCTGCAACCGTGTCCGCGTGACCTGCACGGGCGAGCTTTACATGTGCCTGGGCCAGGAGGATCGTGCCGATCTGCGCGCGCCGCTGCGCGCCAGCGCAGAGGACGCCCCCCTGCGCGAGGCCATCCGCGGCGCCATCGCCCGCAAGCCCAAGGGCCACGATTTCGACTATTCCCGCCAGCACGTGGCGGGCCAGATGCCCCGCCACATGAGCCATACCGGCGGCTGAGCCTTCTTCCCGGCGTGAAGATCGCCCCATCTCCGGCAACCGCTGACCGAAAGTCTGCGCAGGGCCTGACAGGCGCCCGGAGGCGAGCCGGCGCGGCGCGGCACCGTGTCAGGACGCGGGCGAAGTCGGCACTTGCCAGTCGGGCTTGCGCTTGTCGAAGAAGGCGGCGATCCCCTCGGCCGCCTCCCTTTCCTCCCACACCGCCACCAGCCGCTCGACGCTGTCCTCGATCGCGGCGGCGTCGATGCGCGGGCCAAGCGCGCGGCATTGCGCCTTGGCCGCCGCAATGGCGCCCGGCGCGCCCAGCAGGAACGGCGCCACCTCGGCCTCGACCGCGGCGTCAAGATCGCCGGCGGGCACGGCGCGGGCCGCGAGGTTCAGCGTCACCGCCTCCTCGGCCCCGAAGATCCGGCCCGAGAAGAACACGCGACGGGCCTTGTCCTCGCCCATCCGCGCCAGGACATAGGGACCGATGGTCGCCGGGATCAGCCCCAGCTTCACCTCGGTCAGACCGAATTTCGCCTCCAGCGAGGCGATGGCGATGTCACAGACCGACATCATCCCCACCCCGCCGCCGAAGGCATTGCCGTGAACCCGCCCGATCAGCGGCTTCGGCAGCGTGTTCAGCGCCGACAGCATTCCCGCCAGCAGTCTTGCGCCAGCGCGCCGGGTTTCCGCCTCGGCGGCGATCTGCGCCTTCATCCAGGCCAGATCGCCGCCAGCGCAGAAGCTGGCCCCGTCTCCGGCCAGCACCACCACGCGCACTGCCGGATCGGCGCCCAGCCCGGCCGCGGCGCGGGTCAGATCCTCCATCATCGCCTGTGACAGGGCGTTATGCTTGTTCGGTCGCGCCAGCGACAGCGTCGCCACACCGCGCGAATCGGTTTCGATCCGGATCGTTTCAGACATCGGCTTCCTTTCGCATGTCGCGCGCCATCGCCGCGGCCCTGTCGATGACCGCCATGTCGAGCCCGGTCGCATGGCCCAGGGCCTCAAGATGCCGCGCCACCTTTTCGGTCGCGACATTGCCCTTGGCGCCGGGCGCATAGGGGCAGCCGCCAAGGCCGCCCACCGCCGCGTCGAAGACCCGCAGCCCGCGCGCGAGGCTGGCGTCGATATTCATCAGCGCCCGACCGGCAGTATCGTGATAATGTCCGGCCAGCCGGTTTGCCGGAACCTCGTCCAGCACCGCCGACAGCATCGCGTCGATGGTCTCGGGGCGTCCCTGGCCGATCGTGTCGCCAAGGCTGATCTCGTAGCAGCCCATCTCGCGCAGCGCCGCCGCGACCCGTGCCGCATTGCCCGGCGGCGTCGGGCCGTCGAAGGGACAATCGGTCACGACGCTGACATAGCCGCGGACCGGGATCCCGTCATCGCGCGCGGCCCGCGCGACCGGCGCGAAACGGTCCAGGCTTTCGGCGATGCCGGCGTTCAGATTGGCGCGGCTGAACCCCTCCGAGGCGCTGGCGAAGATCGCGACCTCGCTGGCGCCTGCCTCGCGCGCGGCCTCATAGCCCTTCATGTTCGGGGTCAGCGCGGCATAGCGGACCCCCGGCCGCCGCGCGATGCCTGCCATCACCTGCGCCGCGTCGCCCAGCTGCGGCACCCATTTCGGGCTGACGAAGCTGGTCACCTCGATGCGCCGGAATCCCGCCAGCGACAGCAGATCGACCAGCGCGATCTTCCGCGCCGCCGGGATCAGCCGCTTTTCGTTCTGCAACCCGTCTCGCGGTCCCATCTCGAAGATCTCGGCGTGATCAGGCATCGGGCAGCTCGTAGAATTCGCGTTGATAGATGCTGTCGCCGCCCGCCCTGTCCAACGCACGGCGATAGGCGGGCCGCGCCGTCATCCGGTCGCGATAGGCCGCCAGTGCCGGGAATTCGGCCTTTGGCAGAAACCGGAACACGGCTTCGATATTGAAACCCATCATGCAGTCAGCCGCCGAAAAGCCACCTGCCAGCAGCATGTCCTGACGCGACAGATGCCCTTCCAGCGCCCGCGCCGTCACCGCCAGCCGCCTGGTGTCCAGCTTCATCAGCGGCAACGACCGCGCGCTGTCTGGGCGCAGGAAGATATGCTGGATGTTCAGCGCCTGAAGAATATTGGCCTGGGTCTCGGCGAAACTGACCCATTCCAGGAAATCCGCGCGCGCGAACTCGCCCGGTTTCGGCGCCAGCCGTCCCTCGCGCTCGGTCAGGTATTGCACGATGGCGCCGGATTCGAAGATCGCGCGCCCGTCGATCTGCAAGGCAGGGATCCGACCGGCGGGCGACAGCGCCAGAAACTCCGGACTGCGCAGGGATCCGTCGGTCAGCGACCAGACGACGATCTGGCAATCAAGCCCCAGTTCCTCGATCAGCCACAGCACCCGCATCGAACGCGAGCCGGGCACATGATGCAGCCGGATCACGACGCCTCCTCTTCCAGCCGGATCAGCGCGGCGCCGGCCTCGACCTGCTGGCCTTCGGCTGCCAGCACCTCGGCCACGATGCCGTCACGGGCGGCGGTCAGCGCATGTTCCATCTTCATCGCTTCCAGCACCGCCAGCCGGTCGCCGGTCCTGACCGGCTGACCGACCGAGACATGGACCGATTTCACCAATCCCGGCATCGGCGACAGGGTCAGCGCGTCGCCGCCGGCCGCGGCCGCGTCGCGCGCCAGCGGATCGCGCGGCACCAGATGCACCGTCCGGCCGCCAAAGACGCTGACGCCGGCATCATGGGTGACGATGCGGTTGCGCCGCAACGCATCATCGACCCACCAGCGGTCGCCCTGCCAGCGCACCTCGTGGGGCTGATTGTCCAGCGACACGCGCGCGCGGCCCGGTCCCAGAACCTCGAGCACGGCCTGGCCGCCATCCCAGGCAATGGTGCGGCGCAGCGGCTGCCACAGCGTCGCGCCGCCCCGCGCCTGCGGATCGGCCAGCCCGGCAAGGCCGATCACGGCCAGCACGCGGGCCGCCGGATCGGGTTCCGCGGCGGCGACCAGATCATCCAGGTCGCGGGCGATCAGCCCGGTATCGACCTGGCCCGCGCGAAAGCCGTCATGCCGGGTCAGCGCGATGAGGAAATCCAGATTGGTGACGGATCCCGCCACCTCGGTATCGACCAGGGCCGATTCCAGCGCCCGCAACGCCACCGCCCGCGTGGGCCCGTGGGTGACGATCTTGGCGATCATCGGGTCGTAATAGGGGCTGATCGTATCGCCCTGCCTGACGCCGGTCTCGATCCGCGCGCCCTGAGGAAAGGCCAGCCGCGCCAGCCGCCCCGTGGCCGGCAGAAAACCCGCCGGCACATCCTCGGCGTAGAGCCGCGCCTCGAAGGCGTGGCCCGAAATGGTCAGCGCGTCCTGCCTGGCGGGCAAGGGCTCTCCGCTGGCGACGCGCAACTGCCATTCGACCAGATCGATGCCGGTGATCGCCTCGGTCACGGGATGTTCGACCTGAAGCCGGGTGTTCATCTCCATGAACCAGAACCTGTCCTCGCGCAGCCCTTCCGAGCCATCGACGATGAATTCGATCGTGCCCGCCCCGGCATAGCCAATGGCTTCGGCGGCACGAACCGCCGCAGCGCCCATCACCTTGCGGATCTCGGGCGTCATGCCGGGGGCCGGTGCTTCCTCGATGACCTTCTGGTGGCGCCGTTGCAGCGAACAATCGCGTTCGAACAGATGCACCGCGCGGTGGCCGTCGCCGAAGACCTGCACCTCGATATGGCGCGGTTGCAGCACGTATTTCTCGATCAGCACGTCGGGATTGCCAAAGGCGGTCCGCGCCTCGGACCGGGCCGAGGCCAGCGCATCGGCGAAATCCTTCGGATCGTCGACACGGCGCATTCCCTTGCCGCCGCCGCCCGCCACGGCCTTGATCAGAACCGGATAGCCGATCCGCTCCGCCTGCTGGGCCAGATGGCCGGGATCCTGATTGGCACCGTGATAGCCGGGCACGACCGGAACGCTCGCTTCTTCCATCACCCGCTTGGCCGCGTCCTTCAATCCCATCGCCCGGATGGCGCGGGAGGACGGCCCGATGAAGACCAGCCCCGCCGCCTCGACAGCCTCGACGAAATCGGGATTCTCGCTGAGAAAGCCGTAGCCCGGATGGATCGCCTGGGCGCCGGTCGCCGCGGCGGCGGCGATGATCGCCTCGCCGCGCAGATAGCTGTCGGCGGGCGCCGGCCCGCCCAGATGCACCGCCTCGTCGGCCATCGAGACATGGCGCGCGGCGCGGTCGGCATCCGAAAAGACGGCGATGGTCGAGACGCCCATGCGCTGGCAGGTATCAATGATGCGGCAGGCAATCTCGCCGCGATTGGCGATCAGGATCTTCTGGAACATGGCTGGCCTTGTTCTGTGGCAGCGCGGCTTGGGACCTTGCGCCCCCGGACTGCCGCAGGGTTTCCGGACAAGGAGGAACCGTTCATGCCAGCGCCCTTTCAAGCGGACCGGCCGAGCGGGGATCGAACGCGACCAGCGTCACCGCCAGCCCGCCGCGATGCGAACGGATCGTCTGCACGGCGATCCTGGCGGCGCGATCGGCCGGAAAGCCGTAAACGCCGGTCGAGATCGCCGGAAAGGCGATGCTGGCCAGATCGTGCCGCCGCGCCAGCAGCAGCGCGCTGCGATAGGCCGAGGCCAGCAGATCGTCCTCGCCCGCATCGCCGCCGCGCCAGACCGGTCCGACGGCGTGGATGACATGCCTCGCGGGCAGACGGTAGCCGCCGGTGATCCGCGCCTCGCCCGTCGGACAGCCGCCGATCTTGCGGCATTCGTCCAGCAGGTCGGGCCCCGCCGCGCGATGGATGGCGCCGTCCACACCGCCGCCGCCCAGCAGCGATTGGTTGGCGGCGTTCACGATCGCATCGACGTCGAGCGTCGTGATATCGCCCTGCCAGACCCTGATCATCCTGCCCTCCTGCCCGTCTTCGGTCCCCATATATCCCCGCCGGAGGCACCCATCATCGCCCCCTACATCCGGAAGACGCCAAAGCGCGTCGGCTGGATGGGCGCGTTCAGCGCTGCGCGCAACGACAGCGCCAGCACGTCGCGGGTCTTGCGCGGATCGATGATGCCGTCGTCCCACAGTCGCGCGGATGCGTAAAGCGGATGCGACTGACGCTCGAACATCTCGATCGTGGGGCGCTTGAATTCGGCCTCGTCCTCGGCCGACCAGGTGCCGCCTTGCCGTTCCACGCCCTCGCGCCGGACCGTGGCCAGCACCCCCGCCGCCTGTTCGCCGCCCATGACCGAGATGCGGCTGTTGGGCCAGGTCCACAGAAAGCGCGGGCTGTAGGCGCGGCCTGCCATGCCGTAATTGCCGGCGCCGAAACTGCCGCCGACCAGCATCGTGATCTTTGGAACCGAGGTCGTGGCCACCGCCGTGACCATCTTGGCGCCGTGACGCGCGATACCCTCGCTTTCATATTTGCGGCCGACCATGAAACCGGTGATGTTCTGCAGGAAGACCAGAGGGATCAAGCGCTGTGAACACAATTCGATGAAATGCGCGCCCTTCTGGGCGGCTTCCGAAAACAGCACCCCGTTATTGGCGACGATGCCGACCGGGCAGCCCTCGACATGGGCAAAGCCCGTGACCAGCGTCTCGCCGAAGCGGGCCTTGAACTCGTCAAAGCGCGATCCGTCCACGATGCGCGCGATCACCTCGCGGATGTCATAGGGGGTTCGCAGATCGGCCGGAACCACGCCAAGGATCTCGTCGGGGTCGAAGGCGGGCGGTTCGGCCGATTGCCAGGCCACGTCATCGGGCAGCCTGCGGTTCAGGTTGGCCACGGCGCGACGGGCCATGGCCAGCGCGTGGGCGTCATCCTCGGCCAGGTAGTCGGCCACGCCGGACAGCCGGGTATGGACATCGCCGCCGCCCAGATCCTCGGCGCTGACGACCTCGCCGGTCGCGGCCTTCACCAGGGGCGGACCGGCCAGAAAGATCGTGCCCTGATCGCGGACGATGATCGTCACGTCGGACATGGCGGGCACATAGGCCCCGCCCGCCGTGCAGGAACCCATGACCACCGCGATCTGGGCGATGCCCTTCGCGCTCATCCTGGCCTGGTTGTAGAAGATGCGGCCGAAATGGTCGCGGTCGGGAAAGACCTCGTCCTGGTTGGGCAGGTTGGCACCGCCCGAATCGACGAGATAGAGGCATGGCAGATGACATTCCTCGGCGATTTCCTGGGCGCGAAGGTGTTTCTTCACGCTCATCGGGTAATAGGTGCCGCCCTTGACGGTCGCGTCATTGGCCACCACCATCACGTCCTGCCCCTGGACGCGGCCGATGCCCGCGATCACGCCGGCGCCGGGGGCCGCGCCGTCATATAATCCATGCGCGGCCATGGCGGCGATCTCCAGAAACGGAGATCCCGGATCCAGCAGGTTCGCCACCCGCTCGCGCGGCGGCATCTTGCCGCGATCGACGTGACGCTGCATCGCCTTGTCGCCACCCCCTGCGGCGGCAGCCTCGGCGGCCTGGCGGACATCGGACAACAGCGCCAGATGCGCCTCGCGATTGGCGCGGAAGGCATCCGATCCGGTCAGGGCTGCGGATTTCAGCTTCATCCTAGAATCCCTGCATGTCGCGCAACTCGAAGGTGCGGCGCGCGGTTTGACGCATCTGGCAATCGGCCGCCGCGATCACCCGCATCGAGCCGCCGCCATATCGATCATAGGCCAGCGTGCACTCGGCGTCGCGAAACGCAATCCAGGCCCTTTGCGCCGCCAGCAGCGTATCGGCCAGGCCGGGCTGGTCGCTCATCTGCGAGCGGGTCTTCTTGTATTCGCGATTCAGAAGATCGTCCCAGGCGGTGTTCTCGGCCATCATGCACTGGCTGATGGCCAGCGTCGTCTCGGGCTGTTCATGGGCTTTCGAACAGGCCGTCGCGGCCTTGCCGATGCAGTCGGGCTGGATGTCGCCGGGTTCGGTGGCGTCGAAACAGGCCGCGACCACGGCCGTGTCGATCCTGGCCTCCTGCGCCAGCAGGGGCGCCGGAACAAGCAGACTTGGCAGCAGCAGACACGAAAGAATTGCAGGCAAGTTCTTCATGGTCCCTCCCGCGTCCCGTCGCTCCGGCAGGCCATCCCCGGAACGGGCCTCGCGCCCCTCATGCCAGTGCCATCAATTCGCGGCCGATCAGCATCCGGCGGATCTCGCTGGTGCCGGCACCGATCTCCATCAGCTTGGCGTCGCGGAACAGGCGGCTGACGGTGCTGTCGTTGAGAAATCCCGCCCCGCCAAGCGCCTGCACCGCCTGATGCGCCTGCGCCATCGCCTGTTCGCTGGCGTAAAGCACGGCGCCGGCCGCGTCCTGCCGCGTGACACGGCCCGAATCGCAGGCTTTCGCGACCTCGTAGACATAGGCACGCGCGGTATTCAGCGCGACATACATATCGGCGATCTTGCCCTGCATCAGCTGGAAGGAACCGATGGGCTGGCCGAATTGCCGGCGCTCTTTCACATAGGGCATCACCTCGTCCAGACAGGCCGCCATGATCCCGGTGCCGATGCCGGACAGGACAAGACGTTCATAGTCCAGCCCCGACATCAGCACGCGCACGCCCCGGCCTTCCTCTCCCAGCACATTCTCGAAAGGGATCTCGCAATCCTCGAAGATCAGTTCGCCGGTGTTCGAGCCGCGCATTCCCAGCTTGTCGAAATGCGGTCCGGTGTCAAATCCCTTCATCCCCCGCTCGACGATGAAGGCGGTGATGCCACGGCTGCCCGCATCCGGGTCGGTCTTGGCATAGACCACCAGAATTTGCGCATCGGGCGCGTTGGTGATCCAGTACTTGTTGCCGTTCAGCACATAGCGGTCGTTCTTCTTCTCGGCCCGCAGCTTCATCCCGACGACATCGCTGCCCGCGCCCTCCTCGGACATGGCCAGCGCGCCCACGGCCCTGCCGCTGCACAGGGCGGGCAGGTATTTCGCGCGCTGATCGTCGCTGCCATTCAGCTTGATCTGGTTCACGCAGAGGTTGGAATGGGCGCCGTAGGACAGGCTGATCGAGGCCGAGGCGCGGGCGATTTCTTCGACCGCCACGACATGGGCCAGATAGCCCAGCCCGGCGCCGCCCCATTCTTCGGGCACGGTGATGCCCAGCAGGCCCAGATCCCCCATCTCGGTCCACAGGTCGCTGGGAAAGGCATTGTCGCGGTCTGTGGCGGCCGCCAGCGGCCTGACGCGATCCTGCGCCCAGCGATGAACCATGTCGCGCAGGGCGTTCACGTCCTCGCCCAGATCGAACTCCATGCCCTGCGTGAACATCGGCCCTCTCCCATTATTGAACAAGCGTTCATTTCGTGGCGTTCTAAGCCACGGCCCCCTGCCCGTCAACAAGCCTGCGCCGGAAGACGCGACGGGTCAACCGGGACGGCTTGCCCTTGCCACGCGCAGGCGACATGGTGCGCCGCAAAGCCGGACGAGGGGCCGATGGCGACATTGATGATCCTGCGTCATGCGCCGCCGATGACAGGTGGCAAGCTGGCCGGTCGCAGCGACGTGGACGCCGATTGTTCGGACACGGCGGCATTCGCGTGGATGCGCGCCCGTCTCGGCACGCCGGCCGCGGTGCTGTCCAGCCCGGCGCGACGATGCCGGCAGACGGCACATGCGCTTGGCCTGAGCCCCCGGTTCATGGCGGCGCTGTGGGAACAGGATTACGGCGCATGGGAGGGGCTGGACTATGCCCGCCTGCCTGATCTGGGGCCGCTGACGCCTGCCGAACTGTCCCGCCACCGGCCCGACGGCGGCGAGAGCTTTCAGGACATGGCTGCCCGCGTCCTGCCAAAGCTGAAGGCGCTGGACGAGGACACGCTGATCGTCGGTCACGCCGGGACCGTGCGGGCCGGGCTGTCGCTGGTGGTGGGCCATGCGGCGCTGTCGTTCCATGTCGCCCCGCTGTCGCTGACGATCCTGCGCCGGTCCGGCGGGGACTGGTCGGTCGAGGCCGTCAACATCACCCCGCCATGACTCCGCTGATCGCCCTGACCGCGCTGGCGCTGGATGTGGCAATCGGATGGCCCGACGCCCTGTTCCGCCGCATCGGTCATCCGGTAAGCTGGCTGGGCCGGCTGATCGCGGCGCTGGACCGGCGCTGGAACCGGGGCCGCGCGGGGATGGCGCGGGGCGCCGCGGCGGCGCTGGTGGTGATCGCGGCCGCCGTCATCCCGGCGCTGATCCTGCAAGGCCTGCTGGGGCCCCTCGTTGCGGGCCTCCTTGCCTGGCCGCTGGTCGCGGCGCGATCCCTGCACCATCATCTTCGTGCTGTCGCGCGGCCCCTGGCCGCAGGCGATCTTCAGGGCGCGCGCCGCGCGACCGCGAAGATCGTCGGCCGCGACGTGAGCCGCGCCGACGCACCCGCCCTGGCCCGCGCCAGTATCGAAAGCCTGGCCGAAAACGCCTCGGACGGGGTGGTGGCTCCGCTGTTCTGGGCGGCTGTTGCCGGGCTGCCGGGGATCGCGGCCTACAAGGCGATCAACACGCTGGATTCGATGATCGGGCACCGGACGCCGCGCCATGCCGAATTCGGGCGCTTCGCCGCGCGGCTGGACGATGCGGCCAACTGGGCGCCGGCGCGCCTGACGGCGCTGTTGTTCACCTGCGTGGCCGGCGGCACGGCGTGGCGGACGGCACGGCGCGA